>CAZZEV010000019.1:0-19527 GCA_964653305.1 uncultured Cellvibrionaceae bacterium
CCGCTGCGCGAAAAATATCGTGCGCAGGTGCAACAAAATATTCAGTCGGCGGCCACCAATATTGAACGCGATAATATTACACAATGGGATTTTGAAAACTTGCCGCAAGCGATTCAATTGCAGCGCAACGGTATTGGCATTCGTGCTTATCCTGCACTCGCCGATAAAACCACATCGGTCGCATTACAAGTATTGGATAATCCGCAACAGGCGTTGGAGTTAAGCCAGCGCGGTCTTGCGCGTTTGATGTTTCTACAGCTCAATCAAGCGGTAAAATATTTACAGAAAGAGTTGTTAAAAGGGCAGGATATTGCGCTGACTTTCGCGGGTATTGGCTCTCGCGATCAAGTTGCTGACGATATTATTTTGGCAGCGATTAAACAGCTGGCATTGGCGGATCAAACACAGTTGCCGCGCACTAAAGTAGAGTTTGATACTTTGGTTGACGCTATTCGCGATAAGTTAGTGGTCGCAGCGCAGGAAATTTGTAGCCATCTGCTCGCCAGTTTGAAATTGCTAGTGGATGTTAAGAAAAATATCAAACAACAAAAAAATGCACTGGCCTTGGCATTTGCACTAAGCGATATTCAGGAACAGTTGAAGCAGCTGTTTTATGTGGGCTTGGTCTACAAAACGCCGGATGAATGGTTGCGCCAATACCCACGTTATTTGCGGGCTATCCAGCTACGGTTGGAAAAAGCGGTGCTTAATCCACAAAAAGATAAACTCGCTCTTTTAGAGATTCAACCTTATTGGCAGCGCCTTCAGGAATATATTGAAAAGGAGGGCGCGTTTGTAATGACACAAAACCCAGCGCTGATTGAATATCGCTGGTGGATAGAAGAGCTGCGCGTATCGTTGTTTGCGCAGACGTTGAAAACCCAGATTCCTATTTCGCCTAAACGCTTGGATAAGCAGTGGGAATTGGTTTTGGCGAATTAATTTCTACTTAATGAATTTTGAGGTGGGTTAGTGAATTTTTACCACTAAGCCACCGCGAATCCAGTGATGTAAATATTGCGCCACTTGTGCAGGCACTTGCTCTGCTGCAATCCATTCGCATAATCCTTCGCATACATCGGAAAAATTTTTCTGTGTTGTAAATGCATTGAGGGCCCAAGCTTCGGTCGTCTCAATTGGGCGATAGACAACTTGCAAGTTCTCTCGCCACATTAACCACGCCTGCGTTGTTTGTGAGACTTCTATTGCAATAGCTGTTGTATCTTTCGTTAACGTATTCCAGAGCGTCGGCGCATTGCTATAAAAATGCATTAATTGTAACGATGGATGCAGCTCTAGCTTAAGCGTCATCCATTGTTCTGGCGGCAGTGTGCGCAGTTCATCAATGCTTGCGAGCGATGTGTCTGCAGCATCAAACGCCATGACTTGTTGCCATTCAAACTCTGCTAGCTCTACAACCTCTACGGGCTCTTGCCAGTGTTCATGATTGCGTAAAAAATTGGGCAGCTTTTCACCCAGCCAACGCAGTGACGGGTTATGCGATGGATATTCAGCAATAAATTCTGTCGCGAGGAGAATAAATTCTTCATCACCTACATAAGTTTCTAAAGCGGGATAATCATTGCGCAGCGCGTCAATTAAGCGCAAACGATAGGCTTCATGATAAATCTGTAAACGCTCTTGTTTAGAAAAGTTAGGCGTTTCAAGCGTAAGTGCGCTAGCGTCTAGTGTTTTATCCAGCAAAAAATCTTGTAGCGCCAGCTGTAATTCAGCGAGAGTTTTATGACTCATAATATTATTTGCGCGTTAACCAATGATCGATGGAAATTTTCCCTGAGCCGGCAACCGCAAGCCAGAAGAAAATTGCAAGATATGCTGTCTCTGAGAAACCTAATAAAGTATCGAGCGAATCTACGTCACCCCAGAGTACACTTTTAATTGCGACAATCATAATCACGCCTAATATGCCTGCTGAAATTCGTGTAAATAAACCTAGCATAAGCAATATACCGCACACAAATTCTGCGCCAGAGGTAAAAGGGGTAAGAATATGCGGGAAGGGAATTCCCCAGCTGGTAAAATTCTCAATCATGGCATCCAGATTTTGCAGCTTGCCCCAGCCTGCGGTCATAAAAATTTCCCCAACCACCAAGCGTGCAACCAGTGGTGCTAACCATTGTAAATAAGCGGCAATTTTTTCTGGCCCGCGTAGAGTGATATCTAGAAAATGATTCCACAAGTTCGTCATAAAATATCCTTTCTTTAATTAGGCGTAGGTAAGAGGTTGTTGTTGCGTTAAGGCGACGGCAGAAATATCGCGTGCCTTTTGTAATTCGGTTAGCAAAGTGTTTAGCGGTGGAATATCGTCATCGCGTTCAATCATAGTGCTGACATGACCAAAACGTTTGACGCTTTCTGCATAGAGATCCCACACTGAATCAATGATTTCATGGTCGTGAGTATCTATGCTGTAATCACCTTTGTTTAAATGTCCAGCTAGGTGAATTTGTTGAATTCGGTCTGCAGGTATTGCTGCTAAATAAGTGAGAGGATCAAAACCGTGATTGTGTGCACTTACGTGAATATTGTTGATGTCGAGCAAAATTAAACAATCCGATTGTTGCGAAACGGCACGTAAAAACTCCCATTCGGAAATTGTGGAATGCTGATAGGTTAAATAGCTGGAGACATTTTCCAATAAAATCCGCTGCCCTAAAAAATCTTGCACGTGTGTAATACGAGCAACTAAATGCGTAAGCGCTTCTTCGGTGTAGGGGAGGGGCATTAAATCATGCAGGTTAATACCTTGAGTGCCCGTCCAGCAGAGGTGATCAGAAATCCATTTGGGCTTGACGCGCTGCGTCAGTTTTTTTAAATCCTGCAAATAATTCTGATTGAGCGGGTCTACACTGCCAATGGATAGGGATACTCCGTGCATCACCAGTGGGTAACGCTCAGCAATTTTATCTAAATAATAAAGTGGCTTGCCGCCCGCAATCATGTAATTTTCACTGAGAATTTCCAGCCAATCGACATTGTGCTCATGTTCAATGAGATCGAGGTAGTGCTCGCTGCGCAAGCCAAGCCCAAAGCCTAAATGAGGGTTGAGAATATGCTGGTTAGTCATGGAGAAAATTCACACACTAAAAATATCTTAAGAAAAAGGCTGTGAGTTTTTTGATGCTGCACAGCCTTTAATATGATGCTGCAAAAAATTATTTTGCTGCTTTCATCTCTTTGCCACCTTTAGCGGAGCATTCTTTAGCGGTAGTGGCTTCAAAGCCTTTACCCTTACAGCTGTTTTGGCCTTTACATGCATTGGTTTCAGTTTTACAGGCTGAGTGGCCTTTACAGGCGTTAACACCGGTACATTTAACCGTGCCTTCGGAAGTTGCAGGTTTGTCGTCGGCGAATGCCAATCCAGTTGAGAATAGTGCGGCGGTTGCCAATACAAGAGCAGACGTTGATAAGTTTTTCATTTCAATAAATCTCCATTTGGTAAGTTAGATGAAACAATCAAGGCAGTATGGGTGAAACCACAGCTACTTTCATTAGATGCCTGATGTTTGAGTTTGTTACAAGAAAAAATAAAATTTAATGGAAATAAGTTTCAGGAGGTGGGCTTGGAGTTATAAGCCGCGGTTCGCGGGCTTAGCCGGCGTGGCATTAATGTTGGGTACAGATGTGGATTTAAATGCCTAATCATGATCTATTTCATCCAGTGCCGATTGAAAAATCGGCTTTTAACGCTAGTTCGCAATAGGTGAAATTCATAAATATAGCGAAATATTAGCCTTTCTAGATGTCGCTTTTGTTGCGAAAATCCCGTCCTCATCTACGCTGTAATACAACTGCAATATAGTCGCAACATAATGCGCGCCAGAACGCTACAAATGCTTATGCGTCGCGTCAGTAGTTTTGTTATGACCATATCTATTAAAAATCTATTATCCAAATCTAGGGGACAACCTCATGAAAAAAGCTCTTTTACCTTTGTTGATCGCTTCACTCGTACCTGCTGCAGCCTTTGCTGAGGTTACCGTTTACGGTAAAGCAAACGTAGCTTTGTCTGCTACCGATAAAAACGTTGGTGGTTCTTATACCGAGGTGGTGAGCAATGCTTCGCGTATCGGTTTGAAAGGCAGCGAGAACGTAAATGACGATTTGAAAGTTATTTACCAATTCGAATACCAAACCAAAGTAGACGATGGCTCAAACAGCCAAACCTGTACTGCAACATCTACAAGCGTTACCACTACCCCTGCTGCGACCACTAAAACTACTACTACTTGTAGTGTTTCAGGTCAAACTTTCTCTCAACGTAATATTTACGTTGGTTTGAAAGGTTCAGGCGGTACTGCAATGATCGGTATGTTTGATACCCCATTTAAACTGGCACAAGAAAAAGTTGATTTGTTCAACGACTACATTGGCGATATTCAAGCTGTGTTGCAAGGTGAGACTCGCGCTAAAAACATCGTTCAGTACTCAACGCCAGCATTCAACAATGTTACTGTTAACCTAGCCTATGTTAATTCTGAAAAAGATGCCGTAAATGTTGATGATGGTTACTCTGCATCTATCGTTTATAGTACAAAATCGTTGTATTTAGCCTTAGCTAACGACAGCAACGTAACTAATGCTAGCAATGCATCTGTACACACTACTGATACTGACATTTTGCGTGCTGTAGGTCGTTTCAATGTTGGTCCAGTGGTATTGGGTGCAATGTGGGAAACTTACGACAATGGCGTAATTGATGAAGATGGTTACATGGTTTCTGCACAATGGAATGTTAACGACACTTGGGCATTGAAAGTTCAAAATGCTAGTTCTGATATGGTTCAATTGGGCACTGATCAAACCAGCCTTGGCGTAGATTACAAGTTGTCAAAAGCAGCTAAAGTGTTTGGCTACTACACTATGGTTGAAGATGAGCGTGCTACTGTTGCAAGCCGTGCAGATGACAAGTATCTTGCTGTTGGCCTTGAGTTGAACTTCTAATTTCTCTTCGTGTTGAGAAATTTGGTTTGATGTCTAAGATTGGCTTGATGTTTAATAGTCTCAATTAGATATCTGAAAGGGTGCTTAGGCACCCTTTTTTATTGGGTACAATGTTTTTTTCAAAGTGATATTTACCGTAGGAGCAATTTATGTGGTTCAAATTTACGCTTTTAAGTTCACTTGTACTTGTGTGTTCAATGGCATTTGCGGAAGAACAGCATGAGTGTGGTTCGGCTGTTGATGCAGCTGACCGTTTAACCCCCGATTCTGACAAACATTGTGATTACACTAAAACGGGTTTAAACGGAGTTTTACACAAGGCCTTCTCGGGTAAAAAAGGTGAAGGCGAAGAAGTTGCCGAGCTAAAAGTCCAAGATGCCAAAGAAAAGAAGGTAGATGTGAAGGCAGATAAGCTTACCGCAAAGGATGAGTTTAATTCTCCGCAGCAGTTACAGACTGTAAAATTTAGTTTGCTGGAGGTCGCCGCTGGTCAGTGCCCTAAAGGATTCTTATTGGAGTCTGAACGGTATATACCCACAGTGACTAAAGCTATAAAGCTTGAATTGACCTATCAATGCCTTTGATCTTGGAGATTTGTTGCTAAATCTAAATCCCTATCAGTTACAATTGTCACTTATGGTAAAGCTCGATGCTTTTATAATGATCGGGCGCGCCAGCTTAAGCATCACACCTAAATAGCATCTCATTGCAATCGGAATAGCGGTTGTTGTGGCTAGGGACTTTGGGTTGAGTGGTTCCGCTTGAAAGCTCAATTTATATCTCCTTTATTGACATTAATCCTGCACTTTTGGCATATCCATGAATACCATGAGAATTTCTCTGCTTACCGCTACATTGGCTTTTTCGCTTGCAATAAACCCAGTCTTCGCAGAAACACAAACAGACACAGCCCCCGCACTAGCAGCGGCACCTGTTGTTGAATCTACTGCAACCATGGCGAAGTCTCCGATTGATCCTTGGGAAAGATTCAATCGTTCAATGTTTAAGTTCAATGATCGTGCAGACAAAATTTTGCTCAAGCCACTGGCGAAAGTGTATATAAAGCTAACACCAGGGTTTTTTCGTCGGGGGGTTGATAATGCATTATCCAATGTATTGGAAATTCCCAGTGCTCTAAATGGCGTCTTGCAAGGCAACTTTCGCGGCGCAGCACACGATACGGGTCGCTTATTGCTGAACTCAACCTTGGGGTTGGCCGGTATTTTAGATGTGGCGCAGCACATGAATTTAAAGAATGACAATCATGAAGATTTCGGTCAAACCTTGGCTGTATGGGGTATGGATGCAGGCCCTTATATGGTTTTACCCTTCTTGGGTCCAAGTAATTTGCGAGATACCACTGCACTCCCTGTGGATTGGTATACAGACCCTAAAGCTTATATAGATCACATTCCCACCAAAAACACAGTAAGGGCTGCCTCCTTATTAAATACTCGAGCGAACATAATGCCGCTAGAAAAAAGCTTAACGGGCGATAAGTACGTGTTTTTGCGAGAGGCATATTTACAGCGCCGCAATTTCTTGGTTAACAACGGCGTAGTGGAAGATAGCTTTGGTGAAGAGAGCGAATAGGTGAAGAAAAGACAAGACTCGGGTGTTTAGCCCGAGTCATTACGGAGGATATTTACTTTAGAACTTCAATAATTTCCAAGCCCAACATAAAGCCTTGTTCACCGTGACTGCTGCAGCGTGCAACTTTGGCTTTGGCGTGTAATGTTGGATTGTGGCCATGGCCAGAGGATATTTCCACCACTAAGTCTGTGCCTGCGGGTATTTCTGTTGCTGTTTCTACCTGCATACCTCCACCGCTTAAATCGCGGCATAAGCCTTCGATAACACCCTCGTTATGAGAGAGCTTAGCGCTTAAAGGTGCGCTGATTTTCATGCGGATAAAGTCACGTTTTTCACTAAAGTCTTTATCAATAGAGCTCATATTCTGTCCTCTTATAACTTGTTATCTATCTCATTATCTATCTGGAGTGATACGGGTATATGGGATTTCCCTGCACCCACTGAGTGTAGCACAGGCGTACGAAATGCTAGTCATACGTGATTCTATCTTGAGTTCTACTGTGTAAATTCGCCAACTGTATCCATTTTACTCTTCTTGGTTCAGCTGTAGTAACGCAAGGCTTGGCTAGGCTAAATACTCGTATGAATTGCTTGCGGGATAGAGGCTGAAAGAGTAGTGTTATGCGCCTCGTAAACCTGCCCCTTAACCACAGCCGAGAAAGATTCTAGATGACGGAGAAACGCAAAAAGCTGCTCATCATCGATGACGATGCACTGGTTCGACGCAGCATTGCTGTATATCTCACTGACAGTGGTTTTGATGTACACGAAGCCGGCGATGCCAATAAGCTCTGCGACGCTATTCAAGAGAGCAATCCCGACTTGGTACTTACCGATTTACGTATGCCCGGTGCAGATGGTCTTCAAGTGCTTAAACAGATTAAACAGCACAAGCCCGACTTGCCCGTGATTATTATTTCCGGGGCAGGTAGTGTGAACGATGTGGTACAGGCGTTGAGATTGGGAGCAAGTGATTATTTAGTGAAGCCGGTGTTGGACATAGAAGTCTTGGTTCATGCAATTAACAAGGCGCTTGAACATACAGATCTCTTATTGGAAAACCAGCGCTACCGAGAACAGTTAGAAACCGCAAACCAAGAATTGCGCGAAAGTTTACGAGTGTTAGAGCGCGATCAGCTCGCCGGTAAACAGGTTCAAAAACGTTTAATGCCAAATCGCCTGATTACTCAGGATCATTACGAAGTTGCCCACTATATAGCGCCATCTCTGTTCCTCAGTGGCGATTTTGTTGACTATGCCCACATCAAAAAACGCTATCTCGCTTTCTATCTTGCTGACGTCTCCGGCCACGGCTCCTCCTCTGCGTTTGTCACCATCTGGTTAAAACATCTCGTCAGTCGCATGGTGCGTGAAGAGGGATTATTTGGTGATGAAGAATCCTTCGCAACCGGTTCAAATCATTTGTTACAAACTGTGAACCGCGAGATCAAAGAAACACGACTAAATCATCATTTAACCTTTTTTGTCGGCGTTATAGATACACATACGCAATTGATGAACTATTCTGTTGCTGGTCACCTGCCAATGCCAATTCTCAAAACCGCAGATACTTGTCAGTACCTTGACGGTATTGGTAAACCGGTGGGAATTTTTAAAGATGTGACATGGAATGTGTACCAAATGCAATTGCCTGAGGTTTACACACTTTCCTGTTTTTCAGATGGCGTATTGGAAATATTACCGTCGGATACAATTCAAGACAAAGAAGCTCATTTATTACAAAAAGTTGCAGAATCAACTGGCAGCTTAGAATCAATCTGCAATACTTTACATGTTAAGGATGATGGCGAAACGCCAGATGATATTGCCATCCTTACGATTGCCAGAGGTAAATAGAATGCGTCCCGGTCAGATTTTGGTTGCAGACCATGCGGGTGTTTACATTATTAAGATGACCGGTGATGTTCGTCTTACGCTGTGTATATCCTTCGATCAGTTTATTGATGCCATGCTTGCGGCGCCGAATTTTTCATCGGTACTGTTTGATTTGTCGGAAGCAGAAGCGGTTGATAGTACAACGCTCGGCCTTATGGCAAAAATTTCGCTACTCGCGCAAGATAAACGCAATATTACACCGGTGATTCTGGCGACCAATGCGAGTATTAACCGCATTTTAGAGACCATGGGTTTCGCAGATATTTTTACGATTGTCGATAAGCTAGATGTAGAAATAGCCCCTGAGAAAACCCTGACCGCTATTGAATGTGATGAGCAAGTGGTTAAAGAAAAAGTATTAGAAGCGCACAAAATTTTGATGAGCTTAAATTCACAAAATCACGAAACCTTTAAAAACCTCGTCAACATGCTTGAAAACTCTTAACAATCCCTCAAAAAAATCCTTCAATGCCTCTAACTGCCTCTAGGTTGAAGAGCTCATGTTAGTACATTCGGTTTAGTGTAATCGGTGCGAGAATGCGCCAGCGCATTTTTCAAACAAGAAAATATGGGCTCAGCCAATACATAGCATTCTTCTTCCTAAAAAATAATCGACAGTTGTAGGCTCTCCAATCTCAAAGATTTCTTGGCGAAACCAAAGGCTGTATTCTTTAAAGCAATATCATTTCATAAAATTTAATAAATTTTAACTGGGTTGCCATGCGGCGATAAGCGATATTTGAAGTCTTACTTTTAAGGCGGAACTTCAGATGTCAACATTTTTCAATCGCAGAGCATTTGTCTCTCTTAGTATTTTTATTTTTTTCATCGTCATTCTTGTTACTTCGGTGTTAATGTTTCTTAAGCCGCATACCCCCTTAGTTGCACTGGTGCATACAGGAATAGGGTTCCTATTGCTTGCAATTGCGATATGGCACTTAAAAAATAATTTCTCTAGCCTTAAAGCTTATTTCAAATTGCGCCAATCCAAATCTGGAGCGGCCTTTGGCTTGGCGCTGCCAATTGCGGTTTTGTGTGGCGCCACTATGATTGGTTTAGCAATCACACAGTCTGCGCCCTTTCTAACGCTTTACGAGTGGGGGAATAAATTGCGGGCAGGCGAAAAGTCAGAAGAAAAAATTCAGTTCAGCTATGTGCGTGTTGACAACACCAGAGCGGGTGCGCTGGGGAATAAACTTGTGATTGATCTACGTAAAGGCCCTTATTTTCGCTGGCCCCAATACGCTCTTTGGTTAGAGACAATGGAAGGAGAGTTTATCCAGCCTTTGTATATCACTGAGAAATTGGCGAACAACAGGTTTGTCGTCAAGCAAACATTGCGAGATAAACATGAGGTGCTCAACTCTGATGTTTCTGGTTATGACGATGATACGTGGGGCAAGTTGTTTGCAGAGGAGTATAGCCCTGAAACAGCGGACCAGCGCGTGCGGCCTGAATCACTGCCTGTATTTTTGCATCAACTTAAGTCAAAAATGCCGAACACTATTTTTTCATCCGCGGGTGAAATTGCATCAGAGAGGGTTTCTACAAAACAATCGGCAACGGATGCTTTTGCTGGAGCCACCATTTTGGATAACTTCTTATTGTCATCTCGATCTAACAAACCCTTGCCAGATAAATACCGGGTTCGCTTTGAAATTAATCAAGCATTTGATTTTAACAAGTATTATTCCAGCGATCGATTTCCCGATGATCCAATTTATTCAGGCAATGGCTATAGTGCACAACCCTCAGTCATTTATGAAGCGATTGTCGATGCGCAGACACCACAACAATATTATCCAATGACACTCATTGGGCACGGCCATCATTCAGGCGTAGATGGTAAAATTTATACCGATATAGATAATCTAACGACGTCTAAAGGGATTATTGATCGAATTATTATTGAAGTGCAGAAGGATTGACGGTTTTGTGTCTGGGGTGTTGTTGCTAGATTTTTTATGGATGTGATATTAGTGCAGAGATGCCACCTGCAGGTTGCAGGTGGCATTTTGAAAACTATTGCTCAAGTTCGCGAATAATTACGCGCGCTCTTTCAATAATTTTTCCAAGCTGATTTGGTCTTTCACGAAACCGCGAATACCTTCGGCTAATTTATCATTTGCCATTTGATCTTGGTTCATGCCAAAACGGAAGCTGGCTTCACTTTCAATTAATTTGGCAATTTTTTCACCAGAGTTTGATGGAGAAAGTACGCGCTCCAATTTCCCTTGGTCTTGTTCCAATTCTTGCAACAAGTTAGGGCTAATGGTCAAACGGTCACAACCTGCTAAGGCTTCAATCTCGCCAAGGTTACGGAAGCTCGCGCCCATCACCACGGTGTTGTAGCCATTTTGCTTGTAGTAGTTGTAAATGCGACGCACAGAAATTACGCCTGGATCTTCTTCAGCGGTATATTCTTTTTTGTCGGTGTTGGCTTTGTACCAATCCAAAATACGGCCCACGAAAGGGGAAATCAAAAACGCACCAGCGTCAGCACAAGCGGCAGCTTGGTTGAAGCCAAACAACAATGTTAAGTTGCAGTTAATGCCTTCTTTTTCTAACACTTCTGCTGCGCGAATGCCTTCCCAAGTGGATGCCAACTTAATCAATACACGTGATTTATCAGCCCCACCTTTTGCGTATAAATCAATCAATTGGTGAGCTTTTGCGATGCTCGCCTTGGTATCAAATGACAAGCGTGCATCTACTTCGGTAGAGATACGGCCTGGAACAATTTTCAAAATTTCCAAACCAATACCCACGGCCAAATTGTCGCTTGCAGCACTTAACTGTTCAGCGCTGTTGGTAATGCCTTTGGCTGCATTGATAGAGGCGGTCAACAGGTCTTGGTATTGCGGCATTTGTGCAGCTTTATATACCAAAGAAGGGTTGGTGGTTGCATCAAGTGGTTTGTACAGACGAATTGCTTCAATGTCGCCTGTGTCGGCAACCACATCGGTAAATTGTTTCAGTTGTTCAAGTTTGCTAGTCACAATAGTTTTCCTATAACGGAGTTAAGGTTGATATTTCTAGTTTGCCGTAGGATAGATTATAGTCTTTTTGACTCTTAGCTGAAAGTCATCTTTTCCATAAAGCGATACGTGGATAAAAAGCTCTATTCTGACGATGATAATTCCAGTCTTATTCGGTCAATTCAGTTGTAAATGGTAACTCATTTAACGCGTTTAGCGCTGCTTTTATTACCTCAATTCCTGCATTTGGCTTGTGCGCCTGCTCGGAAATTACACGCCTGAATTTGCGTGCGCCTGGCAACCCTTGGTACAACCCCAAGATATGGCGGGTGATGTAATTTAAGCGCACACCCTTGGCAAGCTGCTCTTCAGCATAGGCGATAAAACCTTCAATCACCTGTTCGCGGGTCATAACAGGTCGATCAATTCCGTAAATTCTCTGATCGACTTCCGCTAGCAAGTAGGGGTTGTGATAAATCTCACGCCCCAGCATCACACCGTCTACATCGTTCAATAGATGTAAGGATTGCTCTAGCGTGGTAATGCCACCGTTAATGATGATTTCCAGCTCGGGGTGATCTTTCTTGAGTTGAGCCACCTTGTCATATTGCAGTGGGGGGATTTCACGGTTTTCTTTAGGGCTTAATCCTTTTAGCCAGGCTTTGCGGGCGTGAACGATAAAGGTTTTGCAGCCGGTATCCGCCACAGTACGCACAAAATCCAGCATACCCTCGTAGTCTTCCATATCGTCTATACCGATACGGTGTTTGATGGTCACCGGAATCGTCACCGCCGCTTGCATGGCTGCTATACATTCTGCGACCAGCTTAGGCTCCGCCATCAAGCAGGCACCAATCATGTTATTTTGCACGCGGTCGCTCGGGCAGCCGCAATTGAGATTTACCTCGTTATAGCCCCAATCCTCGGCGATGCGCGCACATTCGGCCAGAGCTTTCGGGTCGCTACCGCCAAGTTGCAGTGCGAGTGGGTGTTCACAAGCGTTAAACTCCAAAAAGCGTTTGCGGTCACCATGAATTAGCGCACCTGTCGTTACCATTTCGCTATAGAGCACGGCTTCTTTGGTAAGTAAGCGCCAAAAGCTGCGGCAATGGGTGTCGGACCACTCCATCATAGGTGCGGCGGTAAATCGGCGATTAAGTTTGGCTTGGGTCATTGCTTGGGTCGATGAGTAAAATGATTGCTGACGTAGTGCTAAGGGGCGCATATGATACCACTTAATATAGGTGTTAATAATTTGAGAGTTTTATGTCACTGACCCATATCGACGAACAAGGCAAAGCCAGCATGGTGGATGTGAGCGAAAAGCCCGCCACTGTGCGTGAAGCGCGAGCTTTTGCGCGCGTAATTATGCAGCCAGAAACCCTCGCGCAAATTCAGGCGAATAGTTTGAAAAAAGGCGATGTACTAGCCGTTGCGCGCATCGCTGGTATTCAAGCCGCAAAAAAATGTGCAGATTTAATCCCGCTCTGTCATCCCCTAATGCTGAGCAAAGTTGCGGTAGATTTTGAAATTAATCCGCAGAACCATTCGGTAGATATTTATACCCTCTGCAAACTCACTGGCCAAACCGGCGTAGAGATGGAAGCGCTCACTGCTGCAAGTGTGGCAGCGCTTACGATTTACGATATGTGTAAAGCGGTAGATATGGGCATGGTCATTGAAACTGTTTGCCTGCTCGAAAAATCCGGTGGTCGTCGTGGCCATTATCAAAGAGAGGCGTAGTTTGTGATTAGCGTTTTATTTTTTGCGCAACTGCGTGAGCAATTACAATGTGAAAACTTAAGCTTAGAGCTACCTGCAGATTTGAGTGTTACGGGTTTGCGCGAAAAGCTTATTGAGCTTCATCCCACTTGGTTGGAGTTTTTGGCGAGCGATAAATTATTGTTTTCGGTAAATCAAACTTTAGTAAAAGCCTCGCACATTATTCAAGATGGCGATGAAGTTGCTTTCTTTCCGCCAGTAACAGGCGGTTAAAATGATTTCTATTCAAGAGTATGATTTTGATGTGGGCGAAGAGTACAAATCACTTGTAGCAGACGATACAGCCGCAGGCGCCGTCGTTACCTTCGTAGGCCGCGTACGCGATTTAAATTTTGGCCGCGATGTGTTGGGTTTGCATTTAGAGCATTACCCCGGCATGACAGAAAAATCCTTGCAGGCGATTGTGGATGAAGCTCAATCGCGTTGGAAAATTTTGCGCTGGAAAATTATTCACCGCATTGGCGATTTGCACCTTGGTGACAATATTGTCTTTGTCGGCATCAGCAGCGCCCACCGCGAAGACGCTTTTCATGCCGCAGAATTTCTAATGGACTATTTGAAAACCCGCGCACCTTTTTGGAAAAAAGAATTAACCAAAGAGGGTAGTGTATGGGTGGAATCGCAAGCGAAAGATGTCAGTGCGGCGAAGCGTTGGGAGTGATTTTTAACAATCCTGCACATTCAAATAAAAAAGGCCAGCAAATCGCTGGCCTTTTTTATTTTCGTTTCTCAATAAAACCCTAAGGGCTAACACACTCCAAACAACTTGCATAAATCCCCTGTGGGTCAGTCATTTTTTGTAGAGCCATAAGTGGTTTTAACAGTGGTGACAATTCCTGCTGCACATGCTGTAAATCCACCAAGGGTTTTAACAGCGATTTCGGGATAAATCCTTTTGCGTCTTCACCTGCGAGCTTGCGAATAAATTCTTCTTTTGGCGAAAGCTTTTGGGCGATGAGTTTTACGCTGTAGTCATCGAGCGCTGCTTTGGTGGCAGCGGCGGCGATCACATCGTTTAAGGTGCCTAGGTTATCCACTAAGCCAAGTTCTTTGGCTTTTGCACCAGTCCATACATGGCCCTGTGCAACTTCGTGAATTTCGGCTACATCTTTTTTGCGTGCGTCTGCCACTAACTGAATAAAGTTTTGATAGGTGTGGTCTACACCCGATTGAATCACGCTATACATTTTAGGCGCGAGTGGGCGATCAACGCTGGGTGCGCCGCCTAATTCGGTGGTGCTTATGCCATCGGTATTTAAACCAATTTTTTGCAAACTGTTTTCAAGAGTGGGGAATGCGCCGAATACGCCGATGGAACCGGTGATGGTGGTGGGCGTCGCCCATATTTCATCGCCCGCTGTTGCCATCCAATAACCGCCCGATGCGGCAACACTGCCCATAGAAATAAATACCGGAATTTTCTTTTCACGAATTGCATCTATTTCAGCGCGAATAATTTCTGACGCGAAAGCGCTGCCACCGCCGCTATCCACGCGAATGACTAAGGCCTTGATGGAATCGTCGTCTTGTACGCTGCGTAATATATCTACAAAATTTTCGCTGCCGATAGAACCTTCAGGATGAAAGCCATCTTGAATCGTACCTGAGGCAACAATTAAACCTACCTGCTGTGCTTTTGGGAACTTATGTAGTTTGGATTCTGCTAAATAGGCGTGCACGCCTACTGCATTGTAGTAATTGTCTTCTTCGCTCTTGCCAAATTTTTCTACGAGAAGGTCATCTATTTCGCTGCGCGACACGAGCTTATCCACCAGTTTTTCATTGAGGGCTAATTGCGCGCTGTCGCCTTTCACTTCCGCTAATTTGGTGTCGAGATTGTTGATCAATGTATTCAAACTGCCCGCGGGTAATTTGCGCTGAGTTTCTATTACGGAGGTGTATTGCGCCCAAAGTGCATTGAGCCATTGCGCATTGTGCTCACGTGACTCGTCCGACATGTTGTCGCGCAAGTAGGGCTCAACATAATCTTTGTATTTGCCAGAGCGGAATACATGCATATTAACGCCGAGTTTTTCTAAAGCGGTTTTGTAATAGGTAATGTAGCGACCAAAGCCGGTAAGTTGCACTTCGCCCATTTTGTGTAAATAAATTTCATCGGCAAAGCTGGCAAGAAAATACTGGTCTTGGCTGTAATTATCGCTCACTGCAATAACATGCTTTTCTTTGGCTTTAAAGGTTTGCAGTGCTTGGCCAATTTCACTCATTTTGGTGATGCCACCACCATCTAAATTGCCAAGTTCTAAGACTATGGAGTCGATTCGTTTGTCATCAGCTGCTTGGTTAATGGCGTCTACCACATCACGCACGACAGTTTCGCTTTCTTCATTTTCATCGTTTAAGAGTAAGCTTGCAGTATCCATATAGCTGCGCTGATCCACCAAGATTCCGCTGGGTGCAATTTGCAGAGCAAATTTTTCGGGCAGTGGTTTTGGCGCGCTGCTGCCTATAGCAACGAGCAATACGATCAAAAATAGGATGAAAATAGTGTTCATCACTAAGTTGCGTGAGAAGGTAATCGCCGAGCCAATTCCGCTAAAGAATCGGCGAAAAAAACCTCGGGGTTTTTGTTGGGGGTAGTCCACAAGTTCTTCCTTTATAGTGAATGTGAAGTGTTTTCAGGTGTGTTTGATATTTGCCAGCCTAGGTAAGATTGTTGTTGCATCCATCGGCTGGTCATCATGGCGGCGATAAAAATTACAACTGTAAGCAATGCCATCACCCAATCACTCCAGTTGCCACGCCCCATAACATAGGGAATTACCCAAATAAAATAGGGCAGAATCGCAAAGCATAGCCAACTATAAGTGCGATATTTTTTACGAACAAACCCGGGGATAAAAATAAGCAGCAACCCCAATTTTATTAACAACAGTTTAAGGCTGTAATTAGTTGTTTGAAGGTGCGCCCAACTCATAAACAATAGAAATGCTGCGTAGCTGCTGTGAGTTGTCCAAAAACCGTATTTGAGTTTTTGGTTAACCTGTGTGAGCGCTGTATTTAATTCTTCAATGCTAGGCATTACTGCATCAGTTTTTTTTGTCATTGCTCGACTCCTAGCTTTAGCGCAATCTTTGCCACGCGTTTACCTAATGCTTGGCAGAGCGTAATTTCATCGGTGCTTAATTCTTGCGGATTATTACCAGCAGCTAAATGCGATGCACCATAGGGCGAGCCGCCCGTTTTAGTCGAGGATAATGCAGCTTCGCTGTAGGGGATTCCGGTAATCAACATACCTTGGTGGATCAGCGGAAGCATCATGGAAAGCAACGTACTTTCTTGCCCACCGTGTAAGGTGGATGTTGAAGTAAATACCGCAGCCGGTTTGTCAATTAAATCGCCATTTACCCACGCGTTGCTGGTGCCATCTAAAAAATATTTGAGCGGCGCAGCCATATTGCCAAAGCGCGTGGGGCTGCCCAAAATTAAACCTGCACAATTTTTTAAATCGCTCTCGCTGCAATAAATTGCGCCTTCGCTTGGAACACTTGACTCTGTTGCTTCGGTCACCGGCGACACAGCGGGCACTGTACGCAAACGCGCTTCAATATTGCCCGCTTGTTCAATGCCACGTGCAATCTGTTTGGCCATTTCGAGTGTGGCACCGTAGCGGCTGTAATATAAAACTAAAATATAAGGCGTCATGCTGTGCTCAATAAAAATCTGCTGAATAATGAATTAAAGAATGCTTAAAACGGTTTCTGGCGGGCGACCAATTACGGCCTTATCGCCGTTAATAAAAATAGGGCGCTCAATTAATTTGGGGTTGGCGATCATGGCTTTGATTAGCGCTGCTTCGGTAAGTTTCTCATCCGCAAGATTTAACTCTTTATAAGCGTCTTCGGTTTTGCGCAATAATTGGCGCGCGCTTATGCTGAGGTTGGCCAGCAATTCTTTCAGTTGTTTGGCGGTGAGTGGTGTTTCTAAATAAAGTACCACTTCTGGCGTGCAACCCTGAGCTTGTAGGAGTGCCAGAGCTTCACGGGATTTAGAGCAGCGGGGATTGTGATAAAGTGTCGGCATAGTTGTTTGTATCTATTAAAAAGTCATCTGGTCTACTAAAAAAATCGCATTATAGCCCCTAATCTCGCTGGGGCGCGAAGGAGGGTATCTGCTTTGCTGGCTGAATTAAATCACTTTTACCGCTTATGTACGCGTGTTCTGCTCTTGGGGTTCAAGCTCTACCAAGAAAAGTCCTGCCAAAAAAGTGCGGGTGCGCTCACTTACATGACGTTGTTTGCGATAGTTCCGCTTTTGACCGTTAGTTACTCTATGTTTTCCATTATCCCTGCGTTTGAATCTGCAGGTGATCAATTCCAGTCGTTAATTTTTTCCCAATTGCTGCCCGGCAACGAACAGATCATTGCCAAGTATCTGAGCGATTTCTCTGAGCAAGCTCGCAAGCTTACGGTCGTCGGTGTGCTGTTTTTAATGGCATCGGCCTATTTTATGCTCAAAAATATTGAGCAAAATTTCAACTCTATTTGGAATGTGGAGCGTGAGCGCAAAGGCGTTGCTAACTTCCTGCTCTATTGGGCAATCCTCAGCCTTGGCCCTTTGTTGTTAGGGCTTGCGCTTTTCATGAAAACCTACTTGATTGCGCTGCGCACCTTTGTGGGAAATTACCAAGGTTTGGGGTTTGTGGATTACGTGTTTGAGTGGGTGCCTTGGCTACTCACTGCAGCTGCTTTTACGCTCTTATTTGTGGCTGTGCCCAATTGTAAGGTTCGCTTTAGGCACGCGCTTATCGGCGGCGTTTCAACGCTCTTGGTCTTTGAACTGATTAAATTTGGTTTTGGTCGCATGGTCGCGCATTCAGACCTCAAGCTCATCTACGGTGCTTTTGCGGTAGTCCCGTTGTTCTTATTGTGGATTAACTTGAGTTGGATGGTGATTTTGGGTGGTGCCGTTCTGGTACGAAGCATTAGCCTTATTCAGGTAGATATGAAAGACCGCCGCTACCCCGATTTCTTTGGCTGTCTGTTGGTGCTTTGGCAGTTCCATCAAGCCTCTTTTAAAGGCGATAGCATTGCCAACCATCATCTATTGCGCTTGGGGCTTTCCACCGATCAGTGGCAGCGAATTCGCGAAATCCTGTTGAATAATAATGTGATCGCCATTACTCAACAGAATGAATTTGTGCTGAGTCGCGATCTTGCGCGACTTACGCTGAATGAGGTTAAAGCGCTTCTCGGTACCAGCAATCGCATGCCTGATAACCAACAGGAACTTGAATGCTTGCCCTGGTTTGCCAATGCCAAACAGCATTTAGGTGAGTTAGATACCTTAGAAATAGAGCGATTAAACCTTTCGCTAGAGGCGTTTTTTGACGCCCGTTAGCGGTTTTTGATCTGTTTGCTGGGGTGATTTATCGCCCAAATCAAAAATATTCCGGCGAACTGGGAATGCCTGTCTATACTCAGGTTATTCCATTAACAGCACGCCCTAAAGCATGATTTATGACCATACCTCTTCTTATTTGTGATGATTCCAACATGGCTCGCAAGCAGGTCGCCAAGGCGCTACCTGCGGGTTGGGATGTTGAAATCACCTTTGCAACCAATGGATTGGAAGGCATTCAAGCGATTCGCGATGGTAAAGGCGAGATGGTGTTTCTCGATTTAACCATGCCAGAAATGGACGGTTACCAAGTGTTGGAGGCGGTAAAAGCTGAAGGACTAGATGCCATGATTATCGTGATCTCTGGCGATATTCAGCCCGATGCCCTAACCCGCGTGACCAAAATGGGCGCTATGGATTTTATCCAAAAGCCGGTTAGCCCAGAAAAGCTTCATGAGGTTCTGCGTAAATTTGGGTTGATGTAAGCCCGCGCGAGTGATTACTCGCGCAAATCACTTTTTGTTTGTCATTTTTATCTTCATTTCCAAATTCATTCCCATTCTGCCCATTCCGCGTTAGATTGCCGCTTTCGTTTTGCAAGCGCGGATACTCACATGCAATTTTCTCGGTTCGGCACCAAGCTCAGCGGTAATGCGGGCATAGTTCCCGGTATAGTTCAACTAATGGATGACTTGGGCGATGCTCTGCGCACCAATCCCAATATGATTTTTATGGGCGGCGGCAACCCGGCGCGCATTCCGGCGATTGAAGAGGCTTTTGCCGAAGCCCTCGAGCAAACCCTGCAAGACCCGCAACAAGCCCACCAGTTGCTTGGCGTATATCAACCCCCGCAAGGTGACCAAGAAGTCTTAGATGCAATCGCCACAATGCTCAGCCGCGAATACGGCTGGCCGCTCACCCGCGACAATATTGCGCTCAGCAACGGCAGCCAATC
>CAZZEV010000020.1:0-19254 GCA_964653305.1 uncultured Cellvibrionaceae bacterium
ATGTTAGTGCTTGCCTTGACGGGCAATATTGGCTCGCTAGCGCGTGCGACCAGTGTGCTTTTGTTGATCTGCTTTATGGTTGTGAATGTGGCGCTGGTGGTGCTAAAGCATCGTAAGGATGAACCGAAAGGGCGCTTTGAAATTCCCTATGTTGTGCCGGTGCTCGGCGCCCTTGTTTGTGCCTTGATGTTGTCTTACGCCAAACTCGAGGAGTTTAAAGTTGCAGGCGCTATTCTGGTTGTAATCGTGATTCTTTATTTTGTGATTCGGCCGAGTGCAGACGCCATCAAGCGCGGCCTCGGGGATTAGCAGCAATCTTTTACCCTTCAAATTGGCTTTAAAAAAACTTGTTGCACAACAAGAAATACTGTATATAATCCCAATTACTGTATAAACAAACAGATTAACAGGGGTAGCCAATGTACAATCTTACGTCGCGCCAAGAACAAGTTTTACAGCTGATACGAAGCTATGCAGATGAAACTGGTTACCCACCTACACGAGCAGAAATTGCACGTATTCTAGGTTACAAATCCCCCAATGCCGCCGAAGAGCACATTAAAGCACTAGCCCGCAAAGGTGCGATTGAGATTATTCCAGGTGCTTCGCGCGGTATTAAATTGCCAGACCTGGTTGACCAAGGGTTGCCGATTGTTGGTCGCGTAGCGGCAGGTAACCCCATTCTCGCTCAGGAACATATTGAAGATTACTGCAATATTCCGCCCAACTTCTTTTCACCCAATGCGGATTACTTGTTGCGAGTCTGCGGCATGAGTATGAAAGACGCTGGGATTTTGGATGGCGATTTGCTGGCAGTGCATCGCACCGATCAAGTTCGCAGTGGCCAGATTGTTGTAGCGCGGATTGGTGAAGAAGTAACAGTAAAGCGCTACAAGCGCATCGGCAATCGCTCGCAAGTTGAGTTGTGGCCAGAAAACCCGGATTTTGATGTTATCCAAGTTGATTTAACTGACCAAGAATTTTCCATCGAAGGCCTAAGTGTGGGAGTGATTCGTCGTGAATAGAATTCGTCAAAACCAAACCCAGCAACAACCAGCAATTAGTTGTGGAATTACCGAGCTGATTATTGCCAATGCATCGCCAGAACAAGCAGCACTGCTGATGCCGATGATCGCGTTTCTCACTAAAAGCTGTGCAGATCGCTGGGTGACATGGATAGCTCCACAACATATGTCGCGCGAGTTTCTTGAATCATTCGGTGTGGATACGCGCTTCGTGCGTTTAATTCACTGCAGCGATGAAGAGAGCCGCCTGTGGATTACTTGGGAAGCCTTGGCTGCTGGCAATAGTCACACAGTAATTGCTAGCCCAGGTAAGTTGACGGACAAAGAGTTTAAGCAACTTGAAAGCGCAGCTCACCAAGGTCGATGCCAAGGTTTATTGTTGCGCGTAAGATAAGTCTCCTCTCATAGTGCAGTCTGAGCAGATGAAGCGCAGCACTAAGCCTCGGCTACAAAGACTGCACGAATAGGGGCAGGGTGACCTTCGGCGGTTAGTTTAGGATTTTCAGGGTGAAGAAACTCAGGGAGCGAGTGGAATTTCATCCAGTGGGTTGAGCGTTGTTCTTCAGTTGATGTTGGGCATACATCAACAACGCGTGGATTGTTAAAACCCATTTTACGCAGCCAGCTCAGCATAGTGTCGCAGCTGGGTAAGAACCATACATTGTTCATCATGGCGTAACGGCCTTCTGGCACTAAGACTGCACCGAGCTCGCCTTCAATCACCAGTGTTTCTAACACCAATTGACCACCCGGGCGCAATGCTTCTTTCAATTCGCGCAGGTGATCCATAGGCGATTTGCGGTGATAAAAAACGCCCATCGAAAATACTGTATCAAACGCTTGTAGTTTGGCTGGTAATTCTTCAATACCCACCGGTAGTACATCAATTGGGTGGTGGGTGCCCGCGAGCTGTTTGATCATCTGAAACTGCACGACAAAACGCGGCGATGGATCTATGCCGATCACTCGCTGCGCACCTTCGCCCAGCATGCGCCAGCAGTGATAACCATTGCCGCACCCCACATCTAATATCAAGCGATTTGCGAGTGGTGCTAGGTGTGGAATAACGCGATCCCATTTCCAATCTGAGCGCCATTCGGTATCCACATGAATACCGTGAATCCAGTAAGGGCCTTTGCGCCAGGGAATAAGTGCTTCCAAACTTTGCTGTAATTGCGCGCGGGTTTCCTCGTTGCAATCGTCGGGTATGCCAATCTCAACTTTATCGGCAAAGTTATTCTGGGTGCTTTTAATCAAGGGCATTTTTGCCATTGCCGCTTGCCATGCTGGTAAATCGCCGTAGCGTTTTGTGCACATGCCATCCGCAATTTGATGCGGAAGTTTTTCTGACCAAGCGGTGAGAGGGCTTTCTGGCAAATAGTCGAGTAAATCGATATAAGCAGCTAAAGGGGTCGAAGCAAGTAGTGGAGAGTCATTAATCATTTGATGGCAATTATCGAGGCAAAGTTAAAACATTGAAACCAAACATCCACACTGCTAAAGCCTGCGTCTTTTAAACGTTGGCGATGCACAGCAAGGGTTTCAGGAATAAGTACATTTTCAATCGCACTACGTTTTTGCGCGATTTCTAAATCGCTGTAGCCATTGGCGCGTTTAAAGTTGTGGTGCAGTTCAATCATTAGTGCTTGATGCTGTTCATCATCAAACGCGAGCTTCTCTGACAAAATCAAAACGCCATTGGGTTTTAAACCGTCGTGAATTTTTCGCAGAATCGCAGCGCGTTTTTGTAAGGCGATAAACTGCAGTGTGAAGTTAAGTACGGCAACGGATGCATTATTAATTGGGAATTCACACAAATCAGCGCAATGCAAAGCAACATCTATTTCAGCGCTGTCGGCCGCAATCACTTGTTGGCAACGAGCAATCATCGCCGCTGAGTTATCGACACCTACAATGCTGCAATTAGCCGCTTGAATACGGTGGCGCATAGCGAGCGTTGCGGCACCGAGTGAGCAGCCTAAGTCATAGCAAAAACTATCGGGTTGCGCATAGCGCTCAGCCAAATTGCCAATCATATTGATAATGGTTGCGTAGCCCGGTACTGAGCGTTTAATCATATCGGGAAAGACATTCACGACCGCTTCGTCAAAGGCAAAGGCATCAACTTGTTGTAGCGGGTTGGCGTAAAGGCTATCTGTGGTGTAAAGCTTGTCGGTAGTGTGATCGGGCATGATGTTTGGTGCTAAGTAAGTTGGCCAGCTAAGTGGCTTGGTCGGATATTGTACCCTTTGACTATTGAAGCGACAAACCCAGCAAATAAATACGCAATTTTTGCGGGTGTCATAGAAGTGTCATAAGTACATCCGATTATAGCGATTATGAAGATCTCTAGTCTAAGCATTCAACAAACGGGTAGCACTTATTCGGAGCTCGATATGCAAACGGAATTGCAGCGCATTATTGAACTCCGTTTGCTCACCCCTGTATTTCAGCCAATCATTGCGCTGGATAGTCGTCGTATTTTGGGTTACGAAGCTTTAATTCGCGGCCCTGAAGCTAGCCCGCTACACACCCCCGATCAATTATTTTCCACAGCACGCACGACCAAACAACTAGCAGCTTTGGAATTTGCCTGCCGCGCGGCATCCTGCGAAAAATTTGTTGAATTAAATCTTAGCGGAAAGTTGTTTCTAAACATGACCCCGCTCAGTTTCACCGATTGCCAATATCGCGATGGTGTGACCCGTGAAATTTTACAGCGCGTGGGCTTGAGCCCGGAACGTGTAGTATTTGAATTGACAGAAAGCCAGCCGTTGGATCAATTCGATTTGTTGCGTGCAGCCTCCGAACATTTTCAGCGGCAGGGCTTTGCTATTGCGCTAGATGGTTTGGGCGCAGGTTATGCGGGCTTGCGGGTGTGGAGTGAGCTTTGTCCTGATTACGTAAAAATTGATCGTCATTTTATCAGCGGTATCGATAGCGATCCGGTTAAGCGTGAATTTGTGCGTGCCATGTTGGATATTGCCAATCGCATGGGCAACAAAGTGATTGCAGAGAGAATTGAGACTGCAGATGAGTTAAATACCTTAGTTGCTATGGGTATTGAAAATGTACAGGGTTTTTATTTGGCTCGCCCGTCTGCGTTACCTATCTTGGAGTTCCCTGCTCATGTAAATGGATTTCAGCAGCAACAACGATTTGGTAATCAAGATATCTTTCGCCGCACAGTAGGTGAAATGATGGTGAAGGTGGATGTTATTTCTTCTACGGTTACAGCTGAATCTGTAGTTAAAATTTTTCGCGCCGATGTTCGCTTAAGCTGTGTGCCTATAGTAGATGGCGACAAACCCTTGGGGATGGTGAGCCGAGCGGAACTGCTTAATGTGTTTTCGCGTCCCTTTGCACATGATCTTTACGCTAAAAAATCCATTGCTGAATTTATTAGCCCCATGTCACTTATTGTTGATTGCAGTTGCGAATTGAAAAAGGTAGGGCAATTGATTACGGAAGATCCGCATCAGAATCTCAGTGTGGATTTTATTGTGAGTCGTGAGGGCAAATATTCGGGTGTGGGGAAAATTCGGCACCTTTTACGCTGTATTACCGAAGAAAAATTGCGGGTAGCCAAACACAGTAATCCACTCACGCAATTGCCAGGTAATGTTCCTCTGTACGAATGGATTGATCATCTTCTGCTAGCTCGTGAGAACATGGTAGTGGCCTATGTAGATATTAATCACTTTAAGCCGTTTAACGATGCTTTTGGTTACAGCTTTGGTGATGAAATTATTTTGTGTTTAAGTAATATATTGCGACGCATATTAGATGCCGAAAGAGATTTTATTGGCCATGTGGGAGGCGATGATTTTATTGTGATCTTCCGCAGTGAAAACTGGCGGGAGCGCTGTGAGCAGGTTTTTGTTGAGTTTAATGCGGCTTATTTGGATCTATTACCACAGGCACAAATGGAATATTGGAGCAATGATCGCAATGGTAGCCGTCAGCGCTTTGGCGCTTTAACACTAGCGATTGGCTGTGTTTTCCCAGATTTTACCTCTTGTACTACCCATCATCATGTTTCTCTACTGCTTGCCGATGCCAAACAAAGCGCCAAGCTGATGGGCGGCAATGCGATTTTTGAGTCGCGCCGCCGCCATAAACCCAGCGAGCTTCAATTTACAAATTAACCTTGATGCTTATAGCGCTTCGCCTCTTTTTAATTGTCTGATACCGCATCTTTGTTAAAATTGAGCTATTCTCTATGTGTTTATTTTCCCACCTAAGCTTCGGTAGCTATTAATTTTTTGCGTAAGTTCTGTGCGATGTGTCGCAAAATAATCCCTGTATCGGAGAGAGATTGTAGCTATGGCTGAGAACCCCTACGCAAAATTACAGGCTTTGATTGTCGATGACTTTGAAAGCTTCCGCATCACCCTGTCAAAAATGCTGCAAGAATTTGGCATAGGCACAGTGGATTCTGTAGCTTCAAGTAATGATGCTCTGCGCTATTGCAACTCCAAAGTTTATGATGTGATTCTGTGTGATCAAAATCTCGGCAAGGGAAAAACCGGCCAGCAAATTTTGGAAGTCTTGCGCCATAAACCTAATTTAAATAGCGACAGTTTGTTTGTGTTGGTGTCGGCAGAATCTAACAAAAGCATCATTATGGCGGCTTACGACTATGAGCCAGATGCCTATCTCACCAAACCCATTACAGGTCAAACCTTGGCGCAGCGGCTTGAGCGTTTGTTTAAACAGCGCATGGCTTTGGCGCCAATTTATAAAGCGCTAAAAGATAAAGATGTGGAATCTGCTATTCGTTTATGTGAACGAGAAATTGCAGCGGGTAACCGTTACACTGGCTCTTGCCAAAAAATGTTGGGGCGTTTGCTGCTACAAGTAGGTGAGCTTGATAAAGCTGAAGCGTTATACCGCAATATTTTGGATGTGCGCCAACTGGATTGGGCTATGCTGGGCATGGCACAAACTAAAACAATGCAGGGTGATGCCTTAAGTGCGCAACAATGGCTGGAAGAAATTATTCAATTGAATCCGCTCAATTTAAAAGCCTATGATGTTTTGGCAAGTATTATGGCGGAGCGCGGCGATCACCAGGGACAGCAAAAAGTCTTGCAAAGAGCAGTGGATATATCTCCACTATCAATTTTGCGCCAACAGGAGTTAGGTAATGTTTCGTTTAAAAATAATGATCTCTTGAGTGCCGCTAACGCCTATCGCAAAGCGGTTAAAATTGGCGAGAACTCTTGCCATGACAATATAAAATTTCATGAAAACTTTGCGCATGCCGGTATTCAGTTAGCCAAGTTAGATAAAAATTTGGCAGCGCCTATATTGCGCGATGCATTGAAAGTTATCGCGGAAATTCCATTGCGTTTTGGTAAAACGAATAGTGTAAAAATGAATGCACTATTATTAGAGTCACAGCTCTGTGTTGCCTTGGGTGAAGAGCGGCGAGCGGAAGAAGCCTTGGTCAATGCGCAAAAAGTTATTGACGCTGATGCCGCAGCCGTTACGTTGGATACTCGTATTGAACTGGTGCGAGCATTGCGTGAACTTGGCAACAAATCTGAAAGCGATAAAATTATCGCCGAGCTGTTGAGCGAGTTTGAAGGCGATGAAGACCAGCTGCAAAAAATTGATTGCTTGCTGGATGAACCCTGCAGTGCTAAAAATAAGGCACTGGTGGCGCAGATCAATAAAGACGGCATTACGTTTTATGAAGCCAAAGATTTTGGTCGCGCAGTAGATTGTTTTACCAGCGCTTTACAAGATTTCCCGCAACATATTGGTCTGCGTTTAAATTTGGTTCAGGCTTTGATGGGGCACTTTAAGCAGGAACCAGATAAAGCGCCGTTGCTGACGGCAATGCACCAGACTATGGATTACATGCGAAAAATTATCCCCGATAACCATGCGCAGTTTCGACGTTTTCGGCAGTTGGAGGAGCTCTTGCATGCAATTACGGCATCGGCAAAGTCAGCTAATTAAGGTAGCTATATCATGAATCGAGATGTTCAAGAGGTTGATTTTTCCTTTGTCCTTGCATCCAGTGTGCACGACATGAAAAATTCCTTAGGTATGTTACTGAATACCTTGGCTGAGGTTATGGTGCAGTATCCACCACTAAATAATGAACATGCAAAATCCTATGCGGTATTGGAGTATGAGGCTGCGCGTATTAATAGTGAGTTGATACAGCTGCTATCGCTCTACAGATTGGATCATGATCAGGTACGAGCACACATCGAAGAGTGCATGGTAATAGATGTGCTGAGTGAACAGGTTGCGCGCAATCATGGTTTGTTGCAAACCCGGCAGCTCGAACTTGTGTTGCAATGCGATGAGTCTTTGGCAGGCTATTTTGACAGTGATTTAGTTGGTGGTGTTATTAATAATATTTTAGTGAACTGCGCTCGCTACTCTGAACACAAATTAATTTTGTCCGCTCAGCAAACTGCAGAGGGAATTTGTATGACAATTGAGGACGACGGGCCGGGTTATCCGCAAGATATGCTGAATGCGTCTACTTTTACTGAATCTCGCGCTAATTTTGCCAGTGGTAGACCTCATTTGGGATTGATGTTTGCTAATAAAGTAGCGCTTATGCATTGTAATAAAGCTCAGCAAGGCTTTATTCGTCTGACGAATGACAGTTCATTGGGGGGGGGATGCTTTAGGCTGTATTTACCCTAAAAGTAAGCCAATTTCTCAGAGAATCCTTCAAGTGGTTATAAATACCTAAAGAAAATAGGGCTTTCTTATCTTGGTTTAATAAAAAGCCTAGATTCGGTGCTTGAAAAGGGGGGGCGCCTATAGCATCATCCAGCCTACATATTTTGCTTTAGGTTATTTTCACTATGCTAAAGATTCGCTATAAAAATAATAAGTATAATTCGGTGTGGTTAGTGGAGCCCATGATTAGCATTGGGCGCTCTGCAACTAATGATCTTGTTGTTGATGATCCCCATGTGGCAGACAAGCATTTTGAAGTTCACGTAAGTCACGAAACTTTAACCCTGAAAAATCTTCAGCCGCTCAAGCCTGTAAGGGTGAATACTGTAGATGTTATTGGTGCTTGCACGCTTAAGGTTGACGATGAAATCACCTTAGGTGCTATCGAATTGGTTGTGATAGACCCTAAACGCGAATCTAAAGCGGGTGCAGCAGAAACGGCTAATGCAACACAAATGCGTGCGGTGCAAACTACCGGTTGGGCGCTTAAAGCTAATCACACGGCTTTAGCTAATCGTGTGTTTCCTTTAAAAGAGACCACAGTCATAGGGCGTTCTGTAGACTGTGATATTAGCCTTGCCGCTGCTCATTTATCTCGTCGCCATGCCCAATTGCAGATTATTGATGGTGCACTTTTTGTAAAAGATTTAGGCTCTGCTAACGGTACTTTTCTCAACGGTAAGCAAGTGATGGAAGCTCGAGTAAAGCGCGGCGATGAGTTGCGTTTTGATGCGTTAACTTTTGGTGTGATGGGGCCTGCGGATGAAATGGCCAAGACTACCGTTCGTTCAATTCCTGTACCTAATACACCTCCTGCCGTTAAGCCTGTCTCTTCAAAACCTAACTCGGCGAATGATAAATTTGCTACACAGCATAACTTTGCTAAAAAAGACAAGCCTTCAGTATCTAGCGGTTCTGGCAAGGGTGGTTTGATTGTATTGGCAATTTTGGCTGCTGTGGTTATTGCTGCATTTATTTTTAAACGTTAATTGATTCAGTGAAAATCTATTTGTATTCGACGCTCGGTTGTCATCTTTGCGAACAGGCAAAAGTTATTTTGTGGCCATTGCTATTGAAATATCAGTTTCGACTAGTGGAAATTGATATTTCAACCAGTGATGAAATGGTTGAAAAGTATGGAACGCGTATTCCCGTTTTGGGTGCTGGGGATAAACTTACAGAGTTGAATTGGCCATTTACGTCTGACCAAGTGGATAGTTTTTTTGCGGAGCTTATTAAATAGTATTTTTTTAGTGTTACTGTTTTGATGCGGTCTTGTTTACTTTCTCTTCTAAACCCAGTTCGGCAATTGTTGTATTTACCCACTCTAAGGTAATTAGGTAAATTTGCGCTAATTGTTCCGCGTTAATACTGTTCTCTGCAAGATAATCCCAATCGATTTTTTCCCACTCGCCTCGCTCATAAGCCGTAGTAATTTCCAATACTTTGCCTTCACTGCCCATTTGATTGAGAATTGCATCATTGATGTGTTTACTCAAAGAAATGCTGTCGAGTAATGTTCTCATTGGGGCATCCATAAACGCATCCAATGTGGACAGTAAGCCTACGGTAAAATATCCATCTGCTTTATTTTTGCCATTTAATTTATTGGCAATAAGTTCGCACATGCGCGCTCTGGTTAAGGCCGAAACACTCAGTTCATGAGGTTTTTCGCCCAAGTTAGACATTGCGAGAATATTCACCCAGTTTTTAATTTTATTTAGGCCAAGCAACATAATGGCTTGCTTGAGAGAATCTATTTTTCGCGTTAAACCGAAAGCAGCAGAGTTTATTAATCGCAATAATTTGAAACTTAAGACTGTATCTCGCGCTAACATTTTCTCAATCTTTTCAACGGGGATATCTGGGTCTTGCAGCGCGGATAACAGCTGTAAAACGGACTGTTTGCTGTCCGACATTTTTCGTCCGCTAATAATTTGTGGACGCGCTAAAAAATAACCTTGAAACAAATCAAAACCTGCAGCCTTACAAAATTCCAACATTTCATAGGTTTCTACTTTTTCTGCCAGCAGCCGGATACCAAATGGCTTTATGTGGTTTACGTGCGCCACAACTTCTTGGGGAGATAGCTGCAAGACATCTAGTTTAATAATATCCGCGTAGGGAATCAGGTTTTGAGTCTCTGGGGTAAGTACAAAATCATCTAGCGCAATTGTGTACTTGTCTGTACGCAGCGCTTTTAGCGCATGCAGCATTGCTGCATCCACCTTTTGGCCCTCGAGAACTTCGATGACTAATTGTTTTCGATCGAATGGAGGCGGTGTATCTAAGAGGTTTCGTGTGAAATTAATAAAAGCAAGATGTCCTCCTACTACATTACCGATGGACAGTTCGGTAAAGGCATTGAGTAATACTTGCGAGCTGGCTGCATCACCATTACTAAAACTAGCTTGGTTAGCGTGGCTAGAGCGGCATAATAATTCATAACCAACCACTTTCATTTGAGTGTTGAAAATTGGTTGGCGTGCCAGTAGTGGGAAGGAGTCGGACATAACGAAGAGCGCAGCCGTAATAAAACATAACTCAAGTGTAGCTGGATATAAGTATGATACAAATTAATGCGCCATTATTGATGCTGATTCTAGTGCTATAAATCTAGCGAGCTGTTTTATCTGGCCTATACTGGATTAAGGTTTGGGTGGTTCTCGCTCAAAAATATACTTTTAGTTGTTACAAAGTGGCTATTAAATGTCTAAGTTATTGGATTCTATTGATCAGCGCACCCGGTTGGTAGGTGAAAACCGCCTAGAGTTGTTGATGTTTCGTTTACGAGGACGACAGCTTTTTGCCATCAATGTTTTTAAGGTGCAAGAAGTAGTCAAAGTACCCGTGTTACGCGCTGTACCTCACAGTCATCCGCACGTAAGAGGGGTCGCTTATTTGCGCGGCCAAACAGTTCCGGTGATTGATTTAAGTGCTGCCATTGGTGCTGGCCCCTTAACTGATATGGAAAATGCCAATCTCATTGTTGCGGAATACAATCGCTCTGTTCAGGCTTTTTTAATTGGAGCGGTAGATCGCATTATTAATCTCAATTGGGAGCTTATTTTGCCTCCTCCAAAAGGCACTGGGCGCGGCCATTTTTTAACAGCTATTACGCGCTTGGATGATCAGTTGGTCGAGATCCTGGATGTAGAACGCGTTCTGGCCGATATTATTCCTTACAACACGCAAGTCTCTGAAGCGGTCTTAGATGCCGACTTGGCGATTGAAGCTAAAAAACGCAAACTCAAAGTATTAATGGCCGACGACTCGCCAACGGCTGTTAGGCAAGTGCAAGCTACTCTACAAAACTTGGGTATTGAGGTTGTTTATGTTCAGGATGGCCTGCAGGCGCTGAAGCAATTGCAGCAGTGGGTGCGTGAAGGCCGCAGTATTGATGACGAAATTTTTATGTTAATTACTGACGCAGAAATGCCGGAAATGGATGGCTACCGTTTGACTGCGGAAGTTCGAAAAGACCCCGCCCTGAAAAATCTTTACGTAGTACTACACACTTCCTTGAGTGGCAGTTTTAATAAGGCGATGGTTGAGAAAGTAGGGTGTGATGACTTCCTTTCTAAGTTTCAGCCAGACGAACTTGCAAAAGTGGTGCAAAAACGTTTGCGTGAAATTATCAAGCTTTAATCTAAATGCCCCTAGGGCATTTAGATTAAACACATCGTGTGATTAGAGCGTGCGTGCTGCTTCTTCCGCTGTAATAAAGGGTTGTTTTACCCCAGTGCGATAGGCGTAAATCACTGCAAACGATAATACGTTTTGCACATAAAACCGCGTTTCTTTGTAGGGGATAGTTTCTATCCATACATCGTACGGAAGTTTTATATCGTTTTTATTCATCCATTTTTTGACTCGCGTAGGGCCTGCGTTATAGGCAGCGGCAGCGAGAATCCTATTCCCTGAAAATGAGCTAAGTAATTGATTTAAATAGCGGCTGCCTAAGTTGAGGTTTTTATCGGCTTGCAATAAATCCTGTGGTTTATAGACAAGCCCCGCTTTTTTAGCTGTTTCCTTTGCTGTGGTTGGCATGAGCTGCATTAACCCCATGGCGCCTACGGGTGATTTGGCATCGCTACTGAAAGCACTTTCCTGTTTGGTGATCGCGTACACAAAGTGCGGGTCTATCGAAGTTTGACGCGCAGCGGCTTTAACGTGCTCGTGATAAGGAATCGGGAAGCGTACAGACAAGTCATCCCAATATTCGGAGTCTTGCATCGTTTGGATGGCTTGACGATACCAGCCCCAGCGATCAGCCAAGCGGCTTGCCGCAACCATTTCCTCGGTAGTGGGTAATCGATTGGTGGTAAAGTTCCATTCGCGGTTTGCGGAAGCTAATTCACCCAATAAATAAAACTCGCGCGCGCGTTGAATGCCAGGTTCTGCTTCAATTTTTGCCATTACTTCCTTGGAAATAGGCATAGGCTTGTCGAGCAAGCTGTAGTCTATCCCTAATTTATCCGATGCTAAAAAGCCATAAAAACTTCGGGTGGCGGCAACATTGGAATAAATATCTTTGGGGGTTTTTCCATTGATCTCTTTAATTTTAAGCTGTTCCATGATGCGTGCTTGCCAATAGCTCCAACGCTCTGTTTTTAGGCTTTCTGCGGGTAAGCGCAGTAGCCAACTAAATGCTTTCTCCCAATCTTGTTGTTGCAGCGATTCGCGAATTAAGGCTTCTAATAGTTCCGGATGGCTTACATCTGGCGTTTTTGAAACTAATTCTGCTGCTTCTTTTGCGTGATCTTGGCGAATTAATTGGCGCGCGATCGCATAAGTTATTTGAACTTTCTCAAGCGAAGTAAAATCACGGCGTTTCGAGTAAGTGTGCCAAAGTTCTAGCGCCTCTAGGGCATCGGTTTCGGCGTATTTTTCAAGGCCAAGTGCAATGCTTACACGGGTTTCAGGGGTTGTTGCTTTGAAATGCTCTGGCTGCAAAATCAAGCGTGAGTTTTGGGCAACATTTTCGTGGAGCAATGCTTGTGTTTGCTGTGCTGGCAGCATCTCTTGCGCCAAGCTGGCCGCAAGACTGATTTCGCCTGCATTCACCGCTTTCATGTGGCGGCTCCAAAGCAGGGTAGGTGTCAAATAACCTGCATCTTTCCACGTTTGAAAAACTGGGTCACAGGCGGTGGATTGTGGTTTTGCAATATTCCATAGCGCTTCTACATCGTTAAGCGCGGTTCTATCGCCAGTTGCAAGGCGTGCGCGAAGGTGTAGGCAAGCAAGCTCTGGATCAGTCAGGTTGCTGTCGTAAAAACGGCGATACTCCGGCCATTTCTCTTTAATTGCCAAGGCGCGCAGCCAGCGATGACGCAAACGTTCAGCGGAGTATGAGTTGGGGTATCTGCTAAAAAATTGCTCCACCTCCCTTGTAGGCATTGCCATTAAGCGCTCGCCAAGTTCTTGATATTCAAGATAAGGTAAAAGCGGATAATTTTTAAGGCGTGGAAGTAGTTCTTTATAGCGAGTGATCTGCTTTTTTTCCAAGGCTGTTTGAGCAGCTACATAATAACTTCGTTCTGCTTTACGCGCGCTAGAGCCAGGAGCCTCGGTGTTTGCAACAGGAGTGGATTTTTTTACTTTTGCTTTTTTAGATTTAGTGTCAGTTGCAGCCTGTGCGAGAGAGCAAACGATTAAAGCCAGCAAAAGGCTCTTGGTAAAAAGACTACATATAACTCGGAACAGCATCGCTAAACCTCAAAAAATGTCGGGGATATTTTTCTATTGGCTCTGCTAATCATCAGGAGACACAGTCTTGCGAATAGACGAAATCATAACGGCATTCTAGTACGCGGTACGCGCGAACAAAAGACTTAGTGGGTAATCGATAAAACGCATACATAAAATTGGCGATAGGGTGTTTTTAATTGGGTGATAAGTGATCAGTTTGTGGGCGGTATGGTCAATCGGGTGGAAATTCTGGTTTTACTTATGCCAAATCGGCAGTTTAATCTATACTAACTGCATGCATCATTATTGGGGATTCTGCGCGGATTTCTTTGCCTGTTTGGGCGTTGAATTAGCGGTCAGACTCTAGTCATACCTACGTAATAACAACCACTACCTCGAGCGGAAAGCCACCATCCATGCAAGATAAGACTCCCTCGTTTATTCATGGCATTTCTTTCCAGCTGGCCAAGATAGGCATCATTTTGGCTTTTGTGCTCAGTTTTGTAATGAGTTTTGTTCAAACCTCCTTTGATTACATAGAGCAGCAAAAAGAACTAAACAAGGTAATTGATCAAGTAATAGCCGTTGCAAAGCCGCCAGCCGCGCGTTCAGTCGCTACGTTGGATGAAGATTTATCCTATGAAGTTGTAAATGGGATGCTTAAGTACGGTTTTATTTATGAGGTTGTGATTGCCGATGAGCAGGGCACTGTTCTCTCTCAGGCAATCATTCCGCGTGATCCCGCCAATACTCGTTGGTTAACGCAAAAAATATCTGAACCTATAAAAGAATACAGTGATGTTTTAGTTATACCTGGATACACAGAAGAAAAGACAGGCAGTATTCGTTTTAAAGTGGATATGGATAAATGGTTAGCACCATTTTATGGGCGCGCCTACACCAATATGATCTTTGGTGTGTTGCGCAATATGGTGTTGGTGCTTTTGTTATTTATTGTGTTCTATTTCACCCTTACCAAACCGCTCGTTAAGCTCTCTCGCGAAATTAATAATATCAATCCCGATCACCCTGGTGTACATCGTTTAACGATGTTGCCCCCCAAGCGTCGCGACGAACTTTCGCAATTGATTGCTAACTCAAATCATCTTTTAGATATTGTTGAATTGTCACTCGCTAAGCGTCGCGCGGTAGAGCTCGCACTGCGCAAGAGTGAAGAACACTTACGTCAAATTATTGATAATCTGCCCGTCATGATTGGTGCGCGCAATATCGCGGGCTATTATCTTTTCGCCAACAAAGCTTTGGCAGATGAATTAGGTTTTACACCAGATCAAATGCGCAATTTACATGTGCGCCAACTGCTTAAAAATTCTGTCTTTGATATAGACACCATGCTTCAAAATGACTACCGCGTGATTCGAGGTAACGAAGAGCTGGATGTTATTGAAGAGCGATTTATTACTGCTACCGGCAAACAATTATTCTTGCAAACCCACATTATGCCTTTGGCATTTTATGATGAGAAAGTTGCTTTAATTGTGTCGGTAGATATTACTGACCGAAAAAATGCACAGGCCAAAATGGAGTTTATGGCGCACCACGATTCACTTACTGGCTTACCCAATCGTTTGCAATTGGTTGAGCGGCTTGAGCATGAATTGCGTCGAGCTGAACGCCACGGCTATTTTGGCGCGGTATTGTTTATCGACTTGGATCAATTTAAAAATATTAACGATTCATTGGGTCACCCAGTAGGCGATCGTGTATTGCAGGAAGTAGCTATACGTTTGCAAAATTCAGTTCGCGATGAAGATTTGGTGGCGCGTTTGAGTGGCGATGAGTTTGTGGTCGTGCTGACAGTGCTAGACCAAAATATTGAAACGGCAGCCTTACGTGCGGGCGAAATCAGTGAAAAAATTCGCACCGTAATTTCTCAGCCCTGCATGTACGACAATATGGAGTTACGTGTTACCTGCAGTGTAGGGGTGGTTATTTATCCCGATAAAAATAATTCGGTACACGAGCTTTTGCGCTATGCCGATACAGCTATGTATCAAGTAAAAGAAAAAGGCCGCGATTCTATTGAATTCTTTAACGAAGAGATGGCTGATAAAGTGAGTCGTCAATTGGTGATGGAAGGTGACTTGCATCGAGCCCTAGACGAGCAACAATTTAAATTACATTATCAGCCCAAGATTGATGTGATGACAGGTTTTGTAGTTGGTGCTGAAGCCTTATTGCGTTGGGTTCATCCGACTAAAGGCAGTATTTCGCCTATCGATTTTATTCCCGTGCTTGAAACCTCGGGCATGATTATTGATGTAGGTCAGTGGGTGGTAGAGGAGTCCTGCAAAGCACTTGAGCGTTGGAACGAGCTTGGTTTATGGCGCGAAGGAACTCGCTTGAGTATAAACATCAGCCCACGCCAATTCCGTCGCAACGCGTTTGTGGATGATGTTGTGCAAACTTTAAATAAGCACAAGATTCCTGATAATTCATTGGATATGGAAATTACCGAGGGCATTGTTATTCAACGTGTCGATGAAGCTATCACGACCATGACAGTGTTGTCGGAGTATGGCATTAGTTTCTCGTTAGATGATTTTGGTACAGGCTATTCTTCTATTAGTTATCTCAAACGGTTACCTGTTAGTACCTTAAAAATAGATAAAGGTTTTGTACGGGATATTATCGAGGATCGCAACGATCGTGTATTGGTAGAAACTATTATCACGATGGGGCGCTTGTTGGATATGGAGTTGGTCGCTGAAGGTGTAGAGCAACTAGACCAACTAAAAATATTACAGCAATTTGGCTGCCATTATTATCAAGGTTATTTATCAAGCCCTGCCGTTAGTCTCGAAGATTTTGAACGCATTTTGGTTGAGGATGCCAAAAGCCGAGAGCTAAACACCTTGCCCACCTAAACGATAAAGCTATGGTTCACATCTTCGGATGTGCAACCCAAACTGTTATGGGATGATTTAATAGAGTCTACCCAAAATATAAGGCACTACGGTTTCAACTCGCATAATGCGCTCTCCCAAATTTACCGCTGTAAACCCACATTTCTGTAGTAAATCAATTTCGTAAGGAATAAATCCGCCCTCCGGCCCTATGGCTAGAGTAATTGCATAATCAATTTGTGCGGGGCAGGGTAAATCCGTATAAGGGTGTGCAACCAATGCGCGAGTTTCACCAACAATATTTTGTAAGTCATCTTCCACAAAGGGTTTGAAGCGTTTAATTAAATGCACTTCAGGCATGTGTGTATCGCAACCTTGCTCCAACCCTAGCAACAAATTTTCTCTAATGGCATCTTCTTCCAGCAGAGGTGTTTGCCAATAACTTTTTTCAACGCGATAAGAATTAATTAAATAAATTTTCTTAACGCCAAGTGTTGCCAAGGTTTGCAGGGTGCGTTTTAACATTTTGGGGCGGGGCAGTGCTAGTACTAATGTAACCGGAAGTGGCTTTGGTGCAGTTTGCGTTAGGCTCACGCTTAAATGAATTTCGGTGTGATTAAATACAATTACTTCACCGTTGCCCATTTTTCCGTTAATAAGCCCGACTTTTAATCTGTCGCCAATTTTAATTTGGTGAATATGGGTGATGTGCTCTAAGCGTCGTGCATCGTGAATTGCAATTACATTCTCGCTAATAAAATCGGCTTCTGAAAATAAGATGAGATTCATAAACCGCGATGCCTTTAAACAATTCTAGTTTAATCATTTGAGTTTAAAATTGTTGAACTCAAGTGGCGTCCCCACCAGGAATTGAACCTGGATCGCCCGCTTAGGAGGCAGGTGCTCTATCCATTTAAGCTATGAGGACTAATATGCGCAGCCATGCAAACGCGGGCGCATTGTATGAATTTTCAGGGGAGAAGCAAAGGGGGCTGGCGAGAGAGAGTTGTGCAGTGGAGATATAAGTACTTTACTTGCAGTAAGCAAAGTACTTATGGCATTTAAGCTTTTACGACGGTATGTGAGCCACTGTGATTAGTAGTTGAGCCTTTTTGGGTATAGAGCGAAGGTGTTGCAACTTGGCCTCGGAGTAAATTCAACAGGTGCGATAGGGTTTGCCTAGAACGATTAATCATTTTGCCGTTAATTTCATTGGCTGTTTGGCACTCAATGAATTCATTGGTGAGTGTTTGCCATTCCGGAATTAGGGCGAGAGTTAACGCATCTCTGCTTAAAAAAGTATTCCAGCCTGCTAAATCGGTTGGCAAGCCGGCATTACGTAACACTTGTTCGCGCTGTTTGGCGGTAAAAGCGAGGTTGCCGAGTAAATGATCTTTGAGGCCGACAATCTCTTGCATGCCTTCGAGCTTGCGTTGCTCAAGTAGTTCACGTTCTTTTATAAGTAGCTCTTTGAGCTGCTTCACGGCATTTGTGTCTTGGGTAAGCATATCGCGTAAAAGCTGTACATTGAGTGACATAGCAACCTCACTATTGAGAGTTTGGCCGCCGTTGGGGGAGCGGCCAATAACGGATGGAACCTATATAAATAGTTTTAGGCTAAAAGGATTTAACCTAGAAGTTCATCTTGATTGAGCATATTTTCAGCAATTCGCTCTGGATTGATTTCAAAGCGACCTTCGGCAATAGCCTGTTTAATGGCTGCAACGCGATCCATATTGACATCGGGCAAGTTACTGATGTTGGTTTGCAGGCGCACCAAGTTTTGCGCTTCCGAGCTGAGCACAACATTGTCTTTGCTGCTCGGCTCTGCTTTCGCGGCAGGTGCTGATGGTGTTTTGGTGCTAGGAGCCACAATTGGTGCCGAGCTTCGGCTGCGGTTGGTACCGCCAGACGAGTTGATGTTGTTTGTATCTATAACCATGATGTCGTTCCCCAACGATTGCTATGAGTTCAAAGAGGCAATTGATAATAGGTTTCTATTAATCAGAGCTTCCCTATGAGGGTTGTCGGCCAATTGCCTTGGAACTTTAGCAAGTTTTTTGACTTTTTGATCTTTTAAGCCTAATGAATTCACAAACAGTGCTTTCATATCTAGCTTAATCCCGGTACTGCAAAATACTGTACGTCACCTACAAAATACTTTGAACCTTGCCTGCTTCAACAACCTTGGCGTTGATAATCCGGGCCGATTGGTTGTTTTTAACCCGAATCTGTTGCCCAATCCGCCCATCGCTAACGGCTGTTGCACTGGTTTTGACGCTTATTCCGCCGGCACTCGATTCCATGCTAACTGTATCGCCACGCTTAATAACCAAAGGGGTATCCAGCGCTGAGTTACGAAAAGTCTCCCCTTTGTTAACGGCAAACTTGATTTCTTTGCCAACAATCGTCTCAGATGTAAGAGCAAAGCCAATGCGTAAATCACTAACATCTTTTATTTCGCTGCTTAAATCTGTGGCGCTAACCAAGTCGCCGCGCTGTAAATTGCGGCCAGCCACTGCCACCGAGCGGTAAACTTTCACCTGCCCAGTGACTAAGATTGTCCATGCTGAGCCACTGCTACAGCTGACTTGTACATTGATATTGCCGCCCGTTTTACTGTTGTCTTTCAGGTTTAAATTAATGTCTTGGCTGCACTTGCTTAGGCGCAAACGGCTATCGAGATTGCCAACCCTCACTTCAACTTTTTCAGCATTAGTTTGGCTGTATTCATCCGTCAAAAACTGGGCGACTTTTGATCTAATGCCCTCAATACTCTCTATAGGTGCCTGTGCATTGGCGCTTTGATGGAAGCCAATAGCCACTATGCAGGCTAAGCCTAGGCTGCTAAATATTTGTTTTAGCGGCTTAGTGCTTTTTTTGAAAAAGAAAATTCTATAAAAACTACGAAAATTCATAATGTGTCCTATCCTCATAAGGCGGATTGCTGCTTTTGA
>CAZZEV010000021.1:0-1243 GCA_964653305.1 uncultured Cellvibrionaceae bacterium
TGTGTAGTCGGTAGATACTCCCGCCATCATAAAGGTAAAGGCATTACCCGGTGCCTGCGCGCGATTTAATAAATCGGCGGCAATCGGCGTTGAGCCTTCAGAACATACTTCAATCACGGTTGCAGCAATTAGCGTGAATACCATGCCAATTAAACTGGGGCCAAACCACTGCTGAAAAAACTCTACGCTGACAAAGGTACGGATTAAAGCCGCGAGCACGACACCAAATAACAACCAGCGCAATACCATACGTGAGCCGCTTGCGCCTTCACGGGCAACAGTTTTTACAATCTCAAAAGACCAGTTGATGGATGCCCATTGCTTACGCGCTTCTGGCCAGAATTTAAAATTGTCATCTAACTCAAAGGCATTGGGGTTTGCAGGCAAGATTTTTTTATCCACGCAGCGATCAAATATCCAACCGCTAATAACGGCAATCACCATAGACACGCCTATAAACGCGAGCGTCCATTTAAAGCCAATTAATGCAAACATAATCAGTGTGAGAGAAAATGAATTCCACGGGCTAGCGATTAGAAAAGCCATTACCTGCCCTAGGCTTGCACCTTTTTGATAGAGCTTGGCGCCTACCATTAAAATGCCATGACTACATAAATCCAATAATACACCCGCTGCAGTTGCGCGCAGCAAACCATTAAAACTGCCGCCCTTACCCAGCACCGACAAAACCAAATTTTGCGGAATATTAGCCAATAGGCCTACAAAAATTAAACCCAATAAAACGCCCCACCACATGGTGTTTAACATTTCAAAAATACTGTGAGCGAAATGCTCCGCAAAACTTGGGAGCAGTGCTGGCGCAAGCAAATGCAATGCATAAAACAGCACGCAGATACTCATGGAACCCCAAAGCAGATAATCTTTTTTGCCGCCATGTTCGTGGTCATCATCACAACAACTGGGAGCATGACTGTGCTTATGGTCATATGTTGCGACTGGCGCGCAACATGATGATGTTGCCGCAATAGGTGTTGCGCAAGAATCTTTGGCCCCAGCAGAAGACAATTCTGCCGCTGCATACTCACCGTGAGCGTGCGCTTTAGATTCACAACAGGGTTTTACGTCTGCAGCCTTTTTAGGAGATGCACTATCGGAACAACAATCACTCATGATGATGACTCCACTAGCATAAAGGGCATAAAGGAAGGCTTAGGTTGCGCCAGTGTTTCGATGATAGAGCAATCTGCAGAATCATCACCCGCACAACCGTTCGCCATATCGG
>CAZZEV010000021.1:1343-19088 GCA_964653305.1 uncultured Cellvibrionaceae bacterium
GTTTTTACAGGCAGCCCACTTTGGGCAGCGGCTTGTCCGATGTTCATACTCGTCTTCACCTTTGGTTAATTTGATAAGAACATCATAAACCTTTCCGTTACTGTAAGGTCAACACTATTTTTAAAGGCATTTAAGATAAATTTTGGTTAATTGATTCAAAAACCACCTATTAAAATATATTTAAAAAGGAACTATGCGCCATAAATATGCGAATTCAGTCCCAATACGAACAATTAATTACAACATTTTTCTATATAAATCATTAGGATGCATGATGTTCTTGACAAAAACTATTAATAAACCACAATTAGCATACAAATATTTCAGTGCTTAGGCGGATATATGGAATACCTCGACATTAATAACCCCGAATGGTCCAAAATGTGGGATGAATTGGCGTCTTATAAAATGAACGCTGGTGACCACTTGTGTGTTAACCAAGGGCAGTGTTGGGAGTACATGGGGTCAACCTTAGACCACCATCATTTTCGCCACTCTTGCCATCCGCTCTCACAAAGGGTTGAATACCTCTATATTGAACGAGCAAGGGCAGCTGTCGGCTGGGCATAAATGATTAAGTTTATTAAATTCGCAATTATTGGAGGAGCGGCAACGCTCCTTCAGTTTTTTTTGCTGGGACTTTTTGTTGAAGCCTTCGAGTGGGCTCCTGTCACAGCGTCTGCAGTGTCCTATGCCGTATCGGCTATTTTTAATTATCTCGCCAATTACTATCTCACCTTTGTTAGCGCGTCGAGCCACAAGCAAACATTGCCCAAATTTATACTCGTTGTCGCATTGGGCTTAGCGCTTAGTACATCGCTTTTTGCTATGTTTCTTTACGTGCTGGAAAACCATTTATTGCGCAATACCAATCTGCTTGAAACTGCCTACCTAATCGCCCAGCTCTTTGCTACCCTGATCACCCTCGTGGTTAATTTTTTAGCACATAAATTATGGATATATCGGAGAAAGTAATGAGTGCCGCAACGCTAACAAATGCTCCTTCTTTAGCGATTGTTGTACCTTGCTACAACGAAGAAGAGAGCTTGCCAAAAACGATTAAGGTATTAAATGACTTATTAGATAAGTTAATTACCGCTCAAAAAGTTTCCGCAGGCTCCAAAAATTATTTTGTTGATGATGGCAGCAGAGATAAAACATGGGAAATTCTGCAAGAAACTGCTCTGCATGATGCAAAGGTGGTTGCAATTAAACTCTCTCGCAATAAAGGCCACCAAAATGCACTTTATGCAGGCCTTTGTACCACAACGGAAGAGATTACCGTTTCAATTGATGCTGATTTACAGGATGACCCAGCCAACATAGAAAAAATGGTTGATGAATATTTAAACGGCAGTGACGTTGTTTACGGTGTCCGCTCTGCACGAAAAACAGATACTTTTTTTAAGCGTTTCACGGCCGAAGGCTACTACCACACAATGCGCACCATGGGCGTAGATTTAGTTTTCAACCACGCAGACTTCCGTTTATTGTCTCGTCGTGCCTTAGATGCATTAAAAGAATATAAAGAATCCAATTTGTTTTTGCGCGGAATAGTACGCGAAGTGGGTTTCAAATCATCAATAGTTGAATATGAACGTCAGGCACGAGAATTAGGCGAGAGCAAATATCCGCTGAAAAAAATGCTCTCCTTTGCATGGAAAGGAATCACCGCATTTTCTGCGGTTCCACTCCGCATGATTACGGTTTTAGGATTGTTTTCTGGTTTCGCATCCTTTGCATTAATTTTATGGGTTTTAGGAATTCGCTTCTTCTCTGATCACGCCGTACCAGGCTGGGCATCTATCCTTTTACCGCTCTTATTTATTGGCAGTGTTCAGCTTCTATGCCTAGGCGTTATTGGCGAATATCTCTCAAAAATTTACGAAGAAGTTAAAGGCAGACCCAAGTATCATATTAGCGAGATAATTCGCAAAACGAATTAGATAAATCGATAATTCAAGTCAATCGAGCTTTGGTTTTAATAATGTCAGAAATTAGATGTATATTTGCAAATACATCTGCTCAATAAAGTATTTTTTTAAATGTCAGGGAACATATATATATGAAGACGATGAATTTAAAAAATTGGGTTTTACGTCACGCTATTATTTTTTCCATCTTTATAATTACCGCTTGTGGCGGAGGAGGAAGCAGCTCTCCCTCAACAAACACACCGATAATAGCAACCAGTCCCTCCAACCTTTCATCATCTTCAGCTAGCAGTTCTCTTTCAACAAGCTCTAGCGAGAGCTCTTCAAGTAGCACATCAAACACACCGATAATAACAACCAGTTCCTCTACCCTTTCATCATCTTCAACTAGCAGCTCTGTTGCAACTAGCTCTAGCAAGAGCTCTTCAAGTAGTACATCAAGCGCACGGACTTTATCTAAAATCGAAATACATTTACCTGAAGTGGATGATTGGATGTACCTTACCGTCAATGGTTTGCGTCATCGCATAGGCTATTGGGGTCAACCTGACACTATGGGTGAATGGCGCGATATTAGCGACTGGTTTTCTCCGGGCGACAACCAAGTTCAACTTCAAGCAATAAATTATGGAGGCCCAAGAGCCATCAAATTTGAAATGCGAGTTGACGGCATTATTGTGGCAAGCCTTACTTGCCCGTCTGTTGATTGCCCCGATAGTACTGATAGCGGTACTTTTTTACAGAAAACAATAATGCTTACCGCATTGCACAGACCTGCAGCATCAATAGTAAATATAGATAGCCCAACAAAAGGAAAGCTCTATATTAATGATGAATATATAGGCATGAGCACACCAACTAGCCTCACCTTGCCACAAGGTACCTACAAAATAGGTTTGGGAATTAGCAACGACAACCCGCAAGACCTAACAGATGATTTTTTTGAGTACATTCTTGCTTTAGGTAAACCCAGTCAATACAACTTAACTGGAAGCTTTTATGAGCAAAAAATTACCGTCAATGAGACCACACAATCAATTTACATTGATACGAATCTCACTCCACTAGCCCCACAAAATACAGTTAAAATTGCGATATTACCGTTCGAAAATGTCATGTCTAACGACATGAAATCACCTTTAATTTTGACGCAAGAGATGCTGGATGGCTTCGCCGCGCAGGTACGTGTTACAGGTGAACGATTGGCGATGCCAAGTATGTACGGCTTATCCAAATGGGATGTTACCGTGTTGCCCATGGATAAAATTCTTAATGTACACGCGAAGAACACATCAGAATTAGTCGACACGCTTTATAGCGTATCTTGGCGTCCTGAATACCAGAGTCTTTTCGACTTTTATGATGTAGTCGTAATTTACCAATCCTCTTACCATGCCGACGGTGAAGTTGAACCAATCTTCGCGGGTGGTATGTCAGCAAGCGGTCGATTGATTCATGTGACTTCTGGATGGACGTGGACACTACCGAGCAACGCTGTTAATCGTGGTTTCTATCACGAGATGTATCATCATTACGAAGGTTGGGAAGTCTCTAACCACCATTATTACAATGGTATCGGCGGCTTACATGGGGAACGTGAACATGGTTTTACTGGAGGGGGAGCATCCGTTCAGGAATATTATCGTTTATTTGCCCGCGGGCAAGCGGGTGAAGATCCAAGCGCAAAAATAAAACTTGATTGGCCAATTCCACTTGCAAATGCGCAGCCCTTCCCAATTGGCGTTTTCCATGCAGTACGTTACGGTAGGCTACCCAAAAATTCAAACTGAGTGGTGGCCTGTTTTCAGGCAAAAAAACTTAAAACATGATTGATTACTATGACACTAGTAAAAGACAAGAATCAGCTTCAAATCTATCTTTCAGCAACAATTCTGATTAATTTATTTTGTCTGTTCATAAACGGGTATCCACCTGATTTAGGCTATTGGGAAAATTGGTCGCACCAGCTGGAAAAAAATGGCTACTCTCTTTTTAACGGTAACTACCCTCCGCTTTATATTCATTGGCTGTACGTTGTTACCAAAATACTTCATCAGTTCAATCTTCCCATTGAACCGAATGATCTATGCAAATTTTTATGGGAATTCCCGGTCTTAATCAGTCACTGCATATTGGTTGCGATTATCTATAAAAATTTGCAAAAGTTTAATGCTACTAGCAATCAAATCTTATGCATTATGCTAATGACTGTTTTCAACCCAGCCATATTGATTGACGGCCCCATTTGGGGGCAAGTGGATTTAATACCTACTGTAATAGCCATTTCAGCGATATTGCTTCATTTCTCACACCGTTACTCGGTACTGATGCTACCCACCTTCACCTTGGCGTTACTCACTAAGTTTCAAATGGTGTGTTTTTTACCTGTAGTGGGCATACTTTTCTTTCATCGTTTTAAAACACACATCCTAGGAATCTTCTTATCCATACTTGTTTTCTTGATGGTGTTTTCGCCGTTTATCTACGTAAATTACTTTAAAGAAGCATTTCAAGCAGCTTACATAGAAACACTAGGGCAATACCCAGTAATTTCCATGAACGCAGCTAATTTATGGATACTTTTAGTAGGCAATAACGCACCCGATAACATTGAATTTCTTTCACAGATTAGTAAGTTCCTCCCACAACAACTAATTTATCCTAAGTATCTTGGAATGTTTTTTTATGCATCGATTTGCTTGTCTATTTTTATATTAGGCATAACCGATCTATTAACATCAAAGAGAAATTCTCCTGACACTCTACTTTCTAATAGTATTTTTTATGCGCTGGTTAGTGCTATTTCATTTTTTACGCTTTTACCCGCAATGCACGAACGATATCTTTTTCCCGCGATAGTTTGCGCACTTGTGTATTCATCCATTACAAAGAAACACCTTATTTACATCATTGCGCTTAGCTTTATATCTGCGCTCAATATGCTTATTATTTTGGGAATCAACGGATCAGATATTTGGGCAGGGCTATCTACTCTAATGACGGTAATTTTTGTTCTTAGCCTGCTTCATCTTTATGCGGGCGATCAGGCTTATAGTATCGCTATAGGGCTAACGAACGCGTGTTTTAACCGCCGCTTCGCGTCATTAATTGTGTTTGTTGTGGGGGTAGGCTTAACCTTAGCCTATCTTGTCGACCGTCACAGCATACATAAACCGTCTTTAGCGCAAAACCAGATTCTCTTAACAAGTCAGCATCTTCAATCATCAAAACAGGATTATGGAACAATCCAATTCAACCGGAGCCTTGACGGAAAAGTGCTTTCTGTAGGGAAAAGACGTTTTGCATTCGGCATAGGTACTCATGCATATTCGAATATAACTTTCAGCTTACCGAATAATGCTATTGGCTTTGAGGTAATTCCAGGTATTGACGACGAAGTTAGCGGAACTGAGCTTAGCTTTGAGATTTGGGAGGATGAAAAATTACGTTGGGCGTCTAAACCTTATTATGGATTTGAGAAACCGGTTAAAATAAATATCGCACTCAACAAAGGCAAAGAGTTAAAACTAATTGTTAAACCAAACGGAGATAACTCATGGGATCACGCCGACTGGATAAACCCAATAGTAACTCTGGAAACACCCAATTAATTAGAGAGCGAGCGTTGAATCCTTAACGCCCACACCATAATTTTGCCATTTGCGCGCTTTCCAACGGAAATATTTAATCACCGCACGCACCGCTTCATCCAATATAGCGGCAATCAATAACCCATATATACCCAAGCCGAATGGCACGGCTAACACATAAGCCAATGGAACGGAAAACAACCAAATAACAGCAATACTCGACACAGAGGTAAAAGTTGCGTCCCCCGCACAGCGAAGCGCGCTGCCAATAATAATATTGGTTGTGCGCATGGGTTCAGCTAAAAAGCCTAAGAAAAACACCCAGAAGCCAATCGCAATAATATTTGGGTCGCTGGTAAACATTTTTAAAATAGGTTGATTGAATACCAACCAAAATGAGGCAAGAATAGTTGTACCAATTAGCGACATCTTCAAACTTTGTTTAAGTTGTAAATGTGCCAAATCAAATTCTTTGCGCCCTACCCGCTGCGCAATAATGGCTTCCGTTGCCATGCTAAGCGCAATGGAAATCATCAAACAAAATAAAAATGTATTGTATGTATAAATTTTTACTTTCAGTGCAAGATCACCCACACCTGCCGCAATCCAATTCAACACCATCATATAGCCTTGAAAGGACATAGGCTCTAAAATCGCTGGGGCTGCAATTAAGAGCACAGGTGTAATATATAAACCAAACTGAGCAACTGAGGTTTTAAAGGGTATTTGGATCCGCAGGCGTAAATGAACAACAGCCATCACAAAGAGCAAACTGCACAACGCAGCTGTAACACTTGCTAAGGCAACACCTGTAACACCTGTTGGTGGTATCGACTGAAAGCCATAAACCGCAAGCATATTGCCCAAAAGATTTACGCTAAAGAAAATAATATTGCTGTAGGTATTCCACTTAGGAACGCCATAAATATTTAGGATGGTTTGGTAAATTAACCGGCAACCCCAAAAGCCAACCATCCAACCAATTAAGGATAAATATTCAACCGCGTAAGACTCTACAGCACCGCTCAAATTCATTGAGCGCGCCACCACTGGCCCACCGTAATTCACCGCAAATATCGCAACGACTGATAAAAAAAGTACCAGCAGTGTATAAGCACCAATAGTGACATTACCGCGTTGATAATCGTTGGCGCCAATACGCTGGCCTGCAATACTCGCACCGGCAAATGCACTGACTTGCAGAAATGCGTTAGCAACGAAAACGAGAGGTGTAACTGCGCCCACGGCCGCGGCTGCCGAATCAGACACGCGGCTTAGGAAATACATATCGACAAGGGGGATGGTGTAGGTAACGGCTTGATCAACAAACATAGGGGCACTCATGCCCCATAAACCTTTATCTAATACGCGACTTTTTGGCGCAGACTTCATTAATTCTCACAACCATCAGGACTAGAAACAATTAAGCGGCCTCGCGCAATACAATAGCAGGCGGCGTCGTTAATACCGGCCGACATCCCACTAAACCTAAAGATGCAACCAAGGCGCATCCTAAAACAGGCGATATCAACCAATACATAAAATGCGGCTGCAATGGGAGCTTGAATATAAACTTTTGCAAACTTAATACTAAAAACTCTGCCCCTAGAATGGCGACTACGCCTGCAAGTAATCCCATAATGGCAAACTCTATAAAAACACCACCTAGTATTAACTGGCGTGAAGCACCAAGTGCTCGCAATAGACCCGCTTCTTGTTTGCGGCTTTCAAGGCTGCCCATAACCGCCGCCCATAATACTAAACATCCACCAATCAGCGTAAGCCAAAGTACGAGTTGTATACCATCGGTCACTTGATCCATAACTATGCGAATGCTTTCAATTATGCGATCAAATTCAATGAGCAACACGGTGGGATACTCGCGCAGTAACTGATACAAGAAGGGCTTGTGTTGCTCATCCAAGTAAATACTGCTCATGTAATTGGGTGAAAATGTATCAAGTGCATGAGGCTCAAAAATAAAGAAATAATTAAGCTTCATGGTTTTCCAATCAAGACTTCTAATACTGGCAATTTCAGAATCCAATGTTAGGCCACCCATGGAAAAGCGCAATTTATCACCCAGTTTCAACCCTAATTCTTTAGCAGTCCCCTCTTCCACTGAAACACCAACTAATTGAGTTTCACTTCTCTTCCAAGAATCCCACCATTGCCCTTGAACGATTTTATTAGCTTCCGGCAAGCTCGCTGTCCAAGTTAAATTTAACTCGCGCTGTAAAGTATTATGCTTCTTGCGCAGCTCTTCCGCAGGCTCTGCGCCATTGATTTCCACCAAGCGCCCACGCACATTGGGCATCATATCAACTTGCTGGTTGATATGTTTTTCCAGTATTTGCTTTAATCGTTCAGACTCGTCAGCTGGGATATTGGTCAAATAATGGTTATGCGCATTTTCAGGTATCTGAATTTTCCACTCATTAATTAACGAGGTGCGAATAATCGTAATCGTCAGCAGGAGCATCATGGCTATTGAAAAAACTAATATTTGCATGACACTTTGGCCCGCATTTTTTTGCAGCGAGGCAAAGGCTAAACGCCACGCACCACCCGCATTAGCAACCCAACGTTTGGTTAGCTTTAAAAGCACAAACGCAACCAACAAAGCGATCAACAAGACTACGAACAGAGCTGCCGTTACAATCAATGCAAGTTTTACATCTCGACTAAACAATGCAACCAATGAGATGACTGCAGTAACAGCGAAGACTGCCTGCAACCATAATTGCGAACGAGTCACTTCCATTTCTTTCCGCAGGATTTTAAGTGGGGGTATATGCGGTAAAAACCAAAGCGCAGGCAATGCAAAACAGACCAAACAAATAATACCGCTAGCAAAACTCAACCCAAAGGGATAAAAACTAGCAGGCATAAATAGCGTGTTGTAAAGTGTTTGTACTGTTGAAATGAGCAATGCCTGAATCGCACTACCCATCAACAAACCAAGCAAAGAGGCTCCAGAAGCCAATAATAACAATTGCATAAAATAGAGTGAGCGTACTCGATTCGCACTCACGCCAAGGCTTTTCATTAATGCAACTTGATTAGTGTGACGCTCCGCAAATTGTTTAGAGGCAATCGCAATAGCGACACCAGACAACAAAACCGCAATAATTGCCGTTAACAGCAAAAACTTTTTAGCAAAATCCAAGGTGTTGGATAAGCGATCTTGAGACGACTTAACAGTCACCAAACGCTGATGCTTACTCAACTTTGGTTTTATCTGTTCTACAAATTTATTTAAAGTAGTTTCACTATCCGCAGCCAACAGCCAACGATAGTTCACATCGCCACCGGGTTGGATAATTTGAGTTTGCGGCAAATCTTGAATGTTCATCACCAAGCGCGCACCAAACATACTCATGGGATTAGTCGCATCAGGCTCGCGAATTAAAATATGCGCAACCTTAAGCTCAGAGTTACCTACGGCAATTTTATCGCCTAGTTTTATTTTAAGAGAATTATACAAACGTGAATCAACCCAAATCTCTCCTGGAGCAGGAATAGTTTTTACCACCTGAATCTCATCGGGCTTCAAGGTAAATGGAATATCGCTAATTTCAAATTGGCCACGCAAGGGGTAGCCTTCGGCAATGGCTTTAATCGAGGCCAAGCGCATTTCATCGCCTGCGTAAACCACAGACATGAATTGATTGGAGTAAGTATATTTTATGCCCGCCTTATCGGCTTCACCCTCCCACTCTACGGGATGTGTGTGATCGCCCGCTACTACCGTGTCTGCACCTATAACACTATTGCTTTGAACAAGAAGCGTTGCTTCAAGGCGATCAGTAAAAATAGCAATTGCACTGAGTACGGTAACCGCAAGAATTAAAGAAACCCCAAGGAGCTTTAATTCACCACTGCGCCAATTGCGAATTAATAATTTTAGAGCCAGCATAACTTAGGCTCCCAGTTCAGTATTTGAATCAGAAATAATCGCACCTGCTGCCAAAACAATTCGACGCTGGCAACGTGAAGCCAAACGTTCTTCATGGGTAATTAGAATTAAGGTGGTGCCCTGCTCACGGTTCAAATCGAACAACAAATCAATTATTTTTTCACCGGTATTGCTGTCTAAGTTTCCGGTGGGTTCATCTGCAAAAAGTGTTTTAGGTTGACTCGCAAAAGCACGCGCAATGGCGACACGTTGTTGCTCACCACCAGAAAGTTGTTGGGGATAGTGACCTACGCGCTTTTCTAGGCCCACGTGTTTTAAGAAATCCATCGCAAGGGATTTTGCTTGCTTATTCCCGCGTAGCTCTAAGGGCAGCATGACATTTTCAAGTGCCGTTAAACCTGGCAACAACTGAAAGGATTGAAAAATAAATCCAACGTTATCGGATCGTACTTTTGCACGCCCTTCCTCATCTAATGCCGTCAGGCAATTACCATTTAAAAACACATCGCCGGTGGATGGAATATCCAACCCTGCAAGAATACCCAAGAGCGTTGACTTACCCGAACCCGATGCTCCCGTAATCGCCACAGATTCCCCAGCTTTTACGCTCAAAGAAATGGGCAACAATATCTCTAACTCCCCTTCTTGGGTGATAACAGTTTTGGTGATGGCGCGAACATCAAGCATTAATGCGGATGACATAAATCGACTCTCTTGATTGAAATGAATAGCGTGTAATAACGGGCTTTAGCCACGGCAACAAGTCATAACTTTACATAAGCGTTTGAGCTTACAGTTCTTAACAAGCAGACTATTACTAATGAGCATTCTTTACTGTCGCCCTGTTCGTAATATGGTGTCACTTAGTGAAATAACTAGGCCAGTAAATACAATCTACGCTCACAAAGGTTAATTAGTTCTAACACTCACACCTATTGGACGGTAACACAGGTTTAAAAGATGCAATGTTCAAAAAATAATTAATACATCTGATTAGCTATGGACAATAGAATCCCAGTGCTATAACAATAGAAAAATGAATAGAACAATATCAACATGCCATATTTTGAGGATGCCTTAACATGACTTTTGTCAGAATTTTCTTATTTTTTCTCTTGCCATTACTGAGCCAAATCACCTTGGCCAAGCCAACGACCATTCTCGTAATGGGCGATAGCTTGAGTGCAGGCTATGGCATTAAAGTGGAGGAAGGCTGGGTGGCATTATTGCAGCGTGAAATCACTAAAAAATATCAAGCCAAGGTTATCAATGCGAGTGTGAGTGGCGAAACGACCAGCGGTGGCGTAACACGTTTACCCGCGGTATTAAACCAACACAAGCCCGACATTGTTATTCTTGAATTAGGTGGTAACGATGGTTTACGCGGCCAACAACTCAATATTATGCAGCAAAACTTACAAGCTATGATCACCGCAAGCCAAACCGCAGGAGCCAAAATTATTTTAGTGGGTATGCAAATTCCTACTAATTATGGGCCGCGCTACACCAAACAATTTAGAGAAACTTACTCAATACTTGCGGAGAAAAACAACACCGCATTAATTCCCTTTTTATTAGACGGTGTTGCAACCCAGAGAAACTTAATGCAGCAAGATGGTATTCATCCCACTGCCGAAGCTCAGCCACTTATCCTTAAAAATGTTCTCCCTGTGTTAACGCCACTGCTTAAATAGGATATGAGCAACTTAGACGAAAGGCTCAATATAGTCCACCATAAGCTGCAGAGTTTTATTGCCACGAAACTCATTGACATCTAAACGATAGGCTACTTTTACTTTTTTAGCCTGGTTGTTTGGCCACAACTTAGGGTCAACATTGAAAGCGATAGCATCCACTAGTTGCTGACCTTGAGCATCCACGCCTAGCGTCATCTTTAAATGTTTTTCACCCAGAATTCTTTGTTGGATTAGGAAAAATTCGCCATCAAATATAGGTTCAGGGAAATGCTGCCCCCAAGGGCCAGATTCTCGCAATTGCTGCGCAAGCGTTAAATTAAAATCTTGCGTAGCCAATTCACCATCACTTAAAACCAATGCGGACAAATTTTCTTCGGTTAATTGACGGCGAACCTCTTCGTCAAATGCAGCAGCAAAGGCGGGGAAATTTTCGCGGGTTAAACTCATGCCTGCAGCCATTGCATGACCACCGAATTTTTGTAGCAATTCAGGGTGACGCGCGGCAATTGCATCTAAGGCATCGCGAATATGAAAGCCTTGAATTGAACGCGCCGAACCTTTTATTTGGCCTTCGCCAACATCTGCAAACACAATCGTTGGGCGATGATATTTATCTTTAATACGCGAGGCTAAAATTCCAATCACACCTTGATGCCAGGTATCATCAAACAAACAAACACCCCACGGCAGCGAATTTTCATCCGCAGCTAAAACTTTCTGCAACATAAGCATAGCTTCTTGTTGCATGCCGGTTTCAATGGCTTTTCTATCTTTATTCAAATCGTCCATTTGCATCGCCATTTCACGCGCAAGGGATTCACTTTCACACATTAAACATTGGATGCCCAGCGACATATCGTCTAAACGCCCTGCCGCATTTAAACGGGGGCCTAACGCGAAACCAAAATCGCTAGCGACAATTTTCTGCGCCTGCTTGCCTGCGACTTCCAGCAAGGCTTTAATGCCTGGGCGCGCAACACCGGCACGAATACGCTGCAAACCTTGCGCAACCAAAATGCGATTGTTGTGATCGAGCGGAACAACGTCTGCAACGGTGCCCAGCGCAACCAAATCTAAAAAACTCGCCATATTGGGCTCGGCAATTCCACTTTCGGCAAACCAACCCATTTGACGAAGCTCTGCACGAAGCGCATTCATTACATAAAAAATAACGCCGACGCCTGCGAGATTTTTACTAGGGAACTCACAACCGGGTTGATTCGGATTAACAATGGCATCCGCTTCTGGTAATTCGCTGCCGGGTAAATGGTGGTCAGTTATGATTACCGCAATACCTAGTTCACGTGCAGCGAGCACGCCTTCAATACTGGATATACCATTATCAACAGTGATTATGACATCCGGCTGTTGTGCAGCCGCCACAGCAACAATTTCTGGCGTTAAACCATAACCATATTCAAAACGATTGGGCACAAGGAAATCGACCGACGACAACCCCATCGCCCGCAATGCCAACACCGCAACCGCACTACTGGTCGCACCATCCGCATCAAAGTCGCCAACAATTATTATCTTTGCACCGGCGACAACTGCATCCGCCAAAATGCTTACAGCTTCTTGCAAGCCCTTAAAATTGGGTTTGTGCAATTGTGCAAGCTGATATTGCAGCTCTTGTTCATGCTGAATGCCACGCGCGCTGTAGATGCGTTGTAGCAATGGATGTACAGACGAATCAAATGCAGTGAGTTGTTCGATTGAGCGGCGCTTGATAATTTTTTGCATAGGTTTTAAACACTGTGAAGTTACTCCTCCCTTTAATAAAGGGAGGCTGGGAGGGATTTAAATCTCCCCTAACCCCTCTTTTTCAAAGAGGGGGATAAAAAAACGCCGCATTAGAAAACCAATGCGGCGTTTCGTTATACGCAAATCACTAAATTACTTACGTACATTCGCCGTAATAAATTGCTGCACTTTTGCAATCTCTTGCGGTAATACAGTGTAACGCTCTTCACGCTCAAACAAATCTTTCATATGATGCGGCAAAGCTGGATCTTCCGCCTGCCCTGCTTTACGCACGGCCTCTGGGAATTTAGCCGGATGAGCAGTTGCCAAGCACACCATGGGAATGTCGTGACGGCGGCGAGTTTTACGCGCAGCTTCAACACCAATTGCTGTGTGCGGATCTAATAAGTATTCAGTGTTTTCGAATACATCGCGAATCACATCAATGGTTACATCATCAGCAACACCGTAGCTCGTGAACAATTCACGTGCACGCGACAAAGCAGATTCTTTTAATACCATGCTGCCAGATTTAAAATCTTCCATCAGCTGACGAATAGCACTGCCATCGCGATCGTACAAATCAAACAACATACGTTCGAAGTTGCTCGACACCATGATATCCATGCTTGGTGACAAAGTGTGTTGCAATTGATTTTTGCTGTGATCGTTACTGCTAATGCAACGATGCAAAATATCGTTGCTGTTCGTAGCAATCACTAACTGATCAATTGGCAAGCCCATTTTCTTCGCCAAATAACCAGCAAAAATATCACCAAAGTTTCCGGTAGGGACTGAGAATGCGATGGGGCGATGTGGAGCACCTAACGCCAAACCTGCGTAGAAGTAGTAAACGATTTGCGCCATGATGCGCGCCCAGTTAATGGAGTTTACGGCTACGAGCTGGCGACCTTCTGGCAAGAAAGATTGATCACCAAAACTCGCTTTGACCATGTTTTGACAATCATCGAAATTACCTTCGAGTGCGATGTTAAACACGTTTGGCGCAAGCACTGTGGTCATTTGACGACGCTGAACATCCGACACGCGATTGTTCGGGTGCATGATGAAAATATCGATGTTATCGCAACGACGGCAACCTTCAATGGCAGCTGAACCTGTATCGCCAGAAGTCGCGCCCATCACCACCACTTTTTGGTTGCGTTTTTTCAACAAGTGATCAAGTAAGTGACCTAAAAATTGCAACGCGAAATCTTTAAACGCGAGCGTCGGGCCTTGAAATAATTCCAAGATCCATTCGTTATGCGCAGTTTGTACGAGCGGAGCAATTGCATCGTGACGGAATGTTGCGTAAGCATCGGCAATAATTTTTTTGAAATCTTCGTCGCTCACTGCGCCAGCAACAAATGGCTTCATCACGTTGAATGCCAATTCTTGGTAAGACAAACCGGCCCAAGAGGCAATCTCTTCTTTTGAAAAGGTTGGCAAAGTTTCTGGCACATACAAACCGCCATCAGGAGCCAAGCCTGTTAAAACCACTTCCTCAAAAGAGAGCGCGGGCGCTAGGCCGCGAGTGCTGATGTATTTCACGATAATTAACCTTTTACAAAATTTTCAAAATTTATTTAAGCGATTCCACACGAATACGCATTACAGGTGCAGATATAGAATCCAGTGATTCGATTTTTACAATCGCCGCTGTCATTTTCTTTTCTTGCACGCGATTGGTCAGCAAAATTAAAGGCACAGTTGATTCGCCTTCTTTCGCTTCTTTTTGAATCAGCGCTTCAATACTGATACCCGAGTCGCTCAAAATGGTTGCCACTTTTGACAATACACCCGGCTTATCCAAGGCTTGCATACGCAAGTAATATGCAGTCTCAATTTCCTCAATCGGTAAGTGTGGTTGCTCAGTTACAAACTCGTCTTGGAAGCCAAGATAAGGTACGCGATGCGCTGGATCAGCCAGCAATGTACGCGCAACATCTACAATATCACCCACTACGGAGGAACCTGTTGGTTCAGCACCAGCACCAGCACCGTAATAAAGCGTTGGGCCAACTGCATCGCCTTTTACCAAGACAGCGTTCATCACACCATCAACATTGGCAATTAAACGCTTTTCAGGAATCAAGGTTGGGTTTACATGCAATTCGATACCGCCCGCAGAGCGACGCGCTATACCTAAATGCTTAATGCGATAGCCGAGTTCTTCAGCGTAATTCACATCTTCAGTGGAAATTTTGGTGATGCCTTCGGTGAACACTTTTTTCACATCGAGCGGAATACCAAATGCTAATGAAGCAAGGATCACCAATTTATGTGCGGCATCAATACCTTCTACGTCAAAGGTAGGATCAGCTTCGGCATAGCCCAGCTCTTGCGCTTCTTTGAGTACGTCTTCAAAGGTACGGCCTTTATCGCGCATCTCGGTGAGAATAAAGTTGGTAGTGCCGTTAATAATGCCCGCCAGCCACTCAATATTGTTAGCCGCCAAACCTTCACGAATAGATTTAATAATCGGGATACCGCCTGCAACCGCCGCTTCAAACGCAACAGTGACACCTTTCGCTTTAGCGGCAGCAAAAATTTCGTCGCCGTGGTGGGCAATCAAGGCTTTGTTGGCCGTAACAATGTGTTTGCCGTTGGCAATCGCGGTCATTACTAAATCTTTAGCAACGGTGGTACCACCAATCAATTCGACAAGTATATCCACATCGGGATTATTCACCACATCAAAAATATCGCGGGTTACGTTGTAGGCGGAGATATCTACTTTGGGGTTATCGCGGCGTGCACCAATTTGAATAATAGATACATTACAGCCGGAACGAGCATCAATCAGGCTCTTGTTGCGGGTAAGTATATTTACGGTGCCGCTAGCCACGGTTCCAAGACCGCAGATGCCGACACGGACGGTGCGAGCAGAATTGACTGATTTCAAGTGGATTCCCCTGAGAGTAAAACTAAACGAATGTACGCCAGACAGCCCTCTAGAAGGCTATGGTCAATAAAAAGACGGCCACCATACTCAGGGAATACAGGGCTGTCAATGCGCCAGCCCTGTGGAAAAGCGAACTTCTAAAGAAAAATGAAAATTACAAAATACCTAGGGCTTTTGCCAGCTGTTGTGGGGGTAAATAGCCCAGTTTTATTTCGCCATTTGGCATCCAAAGCGCGGGAGTTGCGTTAACACCCACGCGCCCACCCAAGTCAAATTGAGCAGCGATTGGGTTGTTACAAGTGATATTAGGTACATCGTGCCCCTCTTTCACTTTGGTCAAAACCGCCTGCTTATCTTTTGAACACCAAGCAGTGATTAATTTATCCGCCGATGGGCTTGGAATGCCTGCGCGAGGAAATGCCAAGTAACGAATTTCAATACCCAATTTATTGTACTCGGCCATCTCACTATTGAGCTTACGGCAGTAACCACAATCCACATCGGTAAACACGTAAACAACGGCCTTGGTTTTGCCTGTAGCTTTAAAATTGATTGAGTCTTTAGGGTTCACAGTTGCCAGTAACTTTTTACGCTCAGCAACCATTGCAGGGTCTTCCCATTTGGAAATACCCCCCGGCGTTAAGTTGAATATTTCACCTTGAATAAATTTACTGCCGTCCGCTGTGACCAACACATCGCTACCACCAATTTGCACGATGTAAAGACCCTCTATTGGCGCTGGGCGTACAGAGGTAATGGGGTATTGCGGAAATGCCTGCGCCAACTTGGCAGTAATCATTGCCTCTGGGCTTAGGCGCTTAATCAGGCTGCCTGCAGGCAATGGCCCAGCATCAGCCGCATAGCTTGAACTCACATAGCACAGTGCAAGCAGGCAAAGCCAAGTGGATAGGCATTTTTTAATCATCATAAACTCCAGAAACATCGTTTAGTAAACTGTGAAAATTAACCGCGCGGGTGGTGCATAGCGTGCTGTGCTTTCATCCGCGTACGGGCGATATGGGTATAAATTTGTGTCGTCGATAAATCACTGTGCCCCAACAAAAGTTGCACCACACGTAAATCAGCTCCGTGATTTAACAGATGAGTCGCAAACGCGTGCCTCAACGTGTGCGGCGAGAGCGGCTTTTCGATACCCGCTACTCTAGCCCAATGTTTGATACGATGCCAAAACGTTTGTCGAGTCATCAGCTGAGCGCGCGAACTCGGGAATACTACTTCATTGGGCATATTATTCAGCAAGAAAGGTCTCGCTTCGCGAAAATATCTTTCCAGCCACGCCGATGCCTCTTCACCCATAGGAATCAATCGCTCTTTACTGCCCTTGCCCATTACTCGAATCACATTTTGGCGCAGATTGATCTGCGGCATGGTCAAGGTCACCAGCTCTGTCACCCGCAAACCGCAGGCGTAAAGAACCTCCAACATAGTACGATCGCGCAGACCGATGGGATCGTTCAGATCAGGCGCATCCAATAAATTTTCGACATCCAATTCGGTTAAAGATTTCGGTAAAGAGCGAGGTAATTTAGGGCTTTCTATTAATGCGAGCGGGTTCTCTTGAATTACACCTTCGCGCAACTGGTGACGATAAAATCCACGAACACACGAAAGAAAGCGTGCGCTGGAGCGACTTGATAGTTTTTTATCCAAGCGTTGCGCTAAATAGCTTTGCAAGGTACTAGGATCAACGCCCAATAAACTTTTACCCAGCTCCTGCAACCATTGAGCAAACAAAGTTAAATCTGTGCGATAAGAATCCAAGGAGTTTTGACTTAGCCCTTTTTCCATCCAAATAGAATCAAGATAGAGGGCAATAATACCTTCTTCCTGCGCTGAAAGCGGTTGGGCTAAATCGTTACTGATTTCCACTAAGGACTTCCCAGAAAAAATTCGACTCTACCAGAAAACAAAAAGCCAGAGCAGTTTCCTGCTCTGG
>CAZZEV010000022.1:0-18960 GCA_964653305.1 uncultured Cellvibrionaceae bacterium
AATCTACGGTTTCTACCGCGCGCAATGAAATTACCCATGAATAACGGCGACCATCACCCACTACGCCAACAGATTTAACCGGCAAGAAGACTGCGAATGCTTGCGAAGTTTTGTGATACCAACCTGACGCGTGTAATTCTTCCAAGAAAATCGCATCAGCGTCGCGCAGAATATCGGCATACTCTTTTTTCACTTCACCGAGAATACGTACACCTAAACCTGGGCCGGGGAATGGATGGCGATAAACCATATCGTAGGGCAAGCCCAACTCTAAACCGATTTTGCGGACTTCGTCTTTAAACAATTCGCGTAGTGGTTCAACCAATTTGAATGCCATATCATCTGGCAAACCGCCTACGTTGTGGTGCGATTTAATCACGTGTGCTTTGCCCGTTTTAGCAGCAGCTGATTCGATAACATCTGGATAAATGGTGCCTTGCGCTAACCATTTAACATCTTTTAATTTGGTAGCTTCTGCATCGAATACATCGATAAAAGTGCCGCCAATGATTTTGCGTTTTTTCTCAGGGTCATTTTCGCCTTTTAGATTATTCAAGAACTGATCTTGTGCATCCGCACGAATAACTTTTACGCCCATATTTTTGGCGAACATATCCATGACTTGATCACCTTCGTTTTTGCGCAACAAACCGTTGTCCACAAATACGCAGGTAAGTTGGGGGCCTATTGCTTTATGCAAAAGCGCAGCAACGACTGATGAATCTACACCACCAGAAAGACCGAGCAATACTTTGTCTGTACCTACGAGTGCGCGAACTTTATTAATCGCATCTTCAACAATATTCGCTGGAGTCCAGAGCGATTCGCAACCACAAATAGTGGTGATGAAATGTTCGTATATGCGATGACCTTGCAGTGTGTGAGTAACTTCGGGATGGAATTGTAAGCCGTAGAATTTTTTGGCTTCATTAACCATACCAGCAATTGGGCATGATGGGGTTGATGCCAATAACTCAAAGCCTTCTGGCATTTTGGTAACTTTGTCGCCGTGACTCATCCACACATCAAGCAATGCACTGCCGTCTGAATCAAGATGATCTTTAATATCTTTTAGTAAAGCGCTTTCACCATGCACCTTAACTTGCGCATAACCAAACTCACGAATATTAGAGCCTTCAACCAAACCGCCCATTTGCATGGCCATGGTTTGCATACCGTAGCAAATACCCAATACAGGCACGCCGAGATTAAACACAACTTCCGGCGCGCGCGGCGAGCCTTCATCAAGCGTAGACTCAGGGCTGCCCGCCAAAATAATTCCGCGCGGATTGTATTCGCGAATTTCTGCTTCGCTCATATCCCAAGCGCGAATTTCAGAGAAGACACCAATTTCACGCACACGGCGTGCGATTAATTGGGTGTACTGCGATCCGAAATCCAAAATAAGAATTCGCTGTGCGTGAATGTCGTGAGTCATGCTGAGTCCTGAAAATAAATAAATGAAATTCTTTAAATGAAAAACTCGGGCGCACCCGAGTTTTTACGTCAACCTTTCGCGTTAAAAATTAACGCCCACCGACAGGGTAATTCGGCGCTTCTTTGGTGATTTGTACATCGTGCACGTGGCTTTCGCCCATACCGGCAGACGTCACCCGCACAAATTCTGGTTTGGTGCGCATAGCTTCCAAATCGGCACAACCTGTGTAGCCCATCGCCGAACGCACGCCACCCATCATCTGGTGAATAATCGCCGTCAGTGCACCTTTGTAAGGAACACGACCTTCAATACCTTCAGGCACTAATTTCTCTGCACCAGCACTAGCGTCTTGGAAGTAGCGGTCAGATGAACCTTGAGTTTGAGCCATTGCACCCAACGAACCCATTCCGCGATATGCTTTATAAGTACGACCTTGATAAAGCTCAACCTCACCTGGCGCTTCTTCGGTACCGGCAAACATAGAACCCATCATCACGCAGTGAGCACCAGCAACGATTGCTTTAGCGATATCACCAGAATAGCGAATGCCGCCGTCGGCAATCGCAGGAACGCCAGTACCTTTAAGCGCGGCCACTACGTTAGCAATCGCCGAAATTTGTGGAACGCCTACACCACTAACAATGCGTGTAGTACAAATTGAACCCGGACCAATACCCACTTTAACGGCATCTGCACCGGCTTCAACCAATGCCAAAGCAGCATCGCCAGTAGCAATATTACCGCCAATTACTTGTACATCGGGGTATTTGGTTTTGATGGCGCGAACACGATCCAATACATTTTTGGAGTGGCCGTGCGCAGTATCAACTACCAATACATCTACACCAGCCTCAACAAGAGCGTCTACACGATCATCAGTGTCGCGACTTGTTCCAACGCTCGCGCCTACGCGCAAACGACCTTCTGGGTCTTTACAGGCATTAGGGTATTTTTCGGCTTTGTTAATATCTTTCACAGTAATCAAACCGCGTAATTCAAAAGCATCGTTTACAACCAATACTTTTTCAATACGATGTTTGTGCAATAAGTTGCGAACTTCTTCCGATGAAGCACCTTCCTTTACGGTAACAAGCTGCGACTTGGGCGTCATAATACTGGAAATGTTTGAATCCAGATTGCCTTCAAAGCGCACATCACGACCAGTCACAATCCCGACCAAATCGCCGTTTTGCATGACCGGTACGCCAGAAATATTGTTTTTACGGGTTAAGGCAATGAGCTCACGAACCGTTGCATTGGATTCGATGGTGATAGGGTCTTTAACCACACCAGCTTCAAACTTCTTAACCGCGCGAACTTCAGCAGCTTGCTGCTCAATCGTCATGCTCTTATGAATAATGCCGATGCCGCCATCTTGCGCAATCGCAATCGCCAAGCGGGCTTCGGTTACGGTATCCATAGCAGCTGAAATCAAGGGGATGTTCAACTGAATCTTGCGTGTCAGCTGAGTTTTGAGTGATACGTCTTTTGGGGTTACATCGGAGAACCCGGGAACCAACAAAACATCATCAAACGTGAGCGCTTCTTCAGCAATTCGCAACATACCAACCTCTAGACCGTGGAACTACAATAAATAGACGGGGGGGAACTAAAATAAACGCGGAATTATAAACACTTAGCCCACATGGGTAAACATAAAACACAATAGCTAGTGGTAATCACCCTAGTAAATTCAAGCTATCCGATTCCCCTCGCTTCCCCTAAAATGCTCGCCATGACGACATCAGACCTTTTTAGCACACCACCCGAGCGCCCCTCTCTCACCGAGCAAGAAGTTATTAGCGTTACGCAACTCAACCGCCGCGCGAAGCAGTTGCTGGAAACCCATATGCCGCTACTTTGGGTTGAGGGCGAGCTATCCAACGTCTCCATCCCGTCCTCTGGGCATTGGTATTTCACCCTCAAAGATAGCGATGCCCAAGTGCGTTGCGCCATGTTCCGCAACCGTAATATGACCGTGCGCTTCAAACCACAACAAGGTCAGCACGTACTTATTCGCGCCCGTGTCAGCCTCTATGAAGGCCGTGGCGACTACCAAATTATTGCCGAGCATATGGAAGAAGCCGGTGCCGGCGCACTTCAGCGCGCCTTTGATGAGCTAAAACTCAAACTGGCGGGCGAAGGCTTATTCGACCCACAGTTTAAAAAAGCGCTACCACGACTACCTAAACACATCGCCGTGATTACCTCACCTACAGGCGCAGCGATTCGCGATATTTTAAATGTGCTCGAGCGACGCTTTCCCAGCATTCCCGTCACCGTCATCCCGGTAGCCGTACAAGGCAAAGAGGCCGCTCCGCAAATTGTTAAAGCAATTACGCTCGCCAACTGCGCTGGCTTTTTTGATGTGGTGATTCTTGGGCGCGGCGGCGGTTCGCTGGAAGACTTATGGCCATTTAACGAAGAAATAGTCGCGCGGGCGATATTTGCCAGTAACTTGCCCATTGTTAGCGCCATAGGTCACGAGGTGGATTTCACTATCGCCGATTTTGTAGCCGATTTACGGGCACCAACGCCTTCTGCCGCTGCGGAACTCATCACGCCCGATGGCGAAGATTGGCTGGATAAATTTATCGGCTTCGAAGTATTACTTGAAGAAGCCATGACGAGAAAACTCAGCCACCTGCAACAAAAGCTGCAATGGCTGCGCTCACGCTTGCGTCACCCAAAAGATAAGTTAGAACAGCAATCACAGCGTTTAGATAACTTGGAGCTACGCCTCAAGAATCACGCACAAAGGATTCTCAGCAATTACCGCAACCGTTTAGAGCGGTTGGTCATTCGTCAAAAACCACTCCACCCAGAGCGCAAATTGGCGCAACTGCAGGAGCGTTTCAAGCTCGCACAACAAGGTTTAGTTCGCGCACAACATCTTAACATCACGCAAAAGGAACAACGATTTGCCGAAGCGGTGCGCATGTTAAATACACTGAGCCCACTCAAAACCTTAGACCGCGGTTATGCACTAGTATCACTTGCTGACACCCAGACACCCATCACCAACAGCCAACAACTGAATCCCGGCGACAAGGTCAAAACTCAAGTGGCAAAAGGTGAATTTATTGCAATAGTGGAAAGCATTACTCCTTAGGATGGATTGCTTTAGGTCACCTAGCTAAGTATATTGGCGACTTTCTTGTCGGAGCGCCTTGGTGCCTCACTGTAATAGTGAGCCATACGGAGGCTGAGATGGGTTCGGCCCAATCCGTAGAACCTGATCAGGTTGAGACCTGCGGAGGGAACAAGGTATCTATGGGTTTTCACCCTCCTGCCTCGTTTCAAATCCCCTGCCTCAACGCAATATCTCGAGGCGCAATGGACAACTCACTTCCTAACAATATTGCAATAGCTGGCGCGGGTCTGCTTGGGCGTTTGCTCGCATGGCAACTACTGCAAGCCAATTGCAAAGTTACCTTGTTTGAAGCGGGAAGTTTTACACCGGATAAACCGCAATCCAATCGCGCCGCAGCTTTTACCGCAGCAGGAATGATTGCGCCACTCAGTGAAGCCGTTGCGTCTGATGAAGGTGTTTACCGCATGGGGCAATTTGCTTTGCAGCAGTGGCCGCAGTGGTTATCAAAATTAAAATCGCAAACCGCACCGCTTTTTTTCCAGCACGGCAGTTTGGTCATCGCGCACCCGCAAGATATCAGCGAACTGGATCAATTTGAGCGCGAGCTACAATTCGTGATTCCGCATTGCAAAACCCATCACCGCGTTAATCAACAGCAGATTCAAGAACTGGAGCCAGATTTAAATCCAAGTTTTTCTCACGGTTTATTTCTTGCCGAAGAAGGTCATGTTAATAATCGTGAATTATTAACTTCCCTGCTCAGCGAAATATCATTACTCGGTGTGACACTGCGTGAATTTACGCCTGTGGATGTTGCTGCAAATAAAATTACTACCGAAACCAGTGAAGAGGAATTTGACTTGGTTATTGATTGCCGTGGTATAGGCGCAAAAAAACAGCACCCACAATTGCGTGGCGTACGCGGCGAAACCTTACATGTAGAAACCAAAGAATTTCAGTTGCAGCGGCCGGTGCGCTTAATGCACCCTCGCTATCAACTCTATATTGTGCCGAAACCTAACAACCATTTTATTATCGGCGCCACACAAATTGAAAGTGAAGATCGGTCGCCGGTAACCTTGCAATCCTCGCTTGAATTAAGCAGCGCGCTTTACACCCTATCACCCGCCTTTGCCGAGGCGCGCATTATTGAAATGGATGTAAATTTACGCCCTGCCTATATGGATAATTTACCCAAAGTGATTATTCAAGATGGTTTGATAACGGCGAATGGATTATTCCGGCATGGTTATTTATTAGCGCCAGCCGTGGTGGAAAATGTGTTGGCGCATATTTTTCAGAAAGAAGAAAAGGTTTTTAATGAATTACTGGGCACTTAACTTTTTAAGCGACTTAAGGTGCGGCGCACAACTATGATTAACATCAGCCTAAACAACGAACCAAAACAGATCACAAGCGACACTCTATTATGCGATGCCCTCATCCAATGGGGTTTTGGTGAAATAAAAATCGCTGTCGCTATTAACAGCGAATTTGTACCCCGCTCGACCTACACTGATCGCCCACTTCAAGATGGCGACCAAATCGATATAGTTAAGCCCGTTGGAGGCGGCTAGCCATGAGTTATACACCAACACTACCCGCAAAAGATTTCACACTTTACGGTGAAACTTTTTCAAGCCGTTTTTTATTGGGCACAGCGCTCTATGCGTCGCCGCAATTAATGCGCGACTCCATTGTGCAATCGCGTGCGGAAATTGTAACGCTTGGTTTGCGTAGACAAAATCCTAATGATCGATCTGGAGATGCAATCTGGAATTTCATTAAAGAAAGCGGCTGCCGTTTGCTGCCCAACACTGCGGGCTGCAAATCTGTAAAGGAAGCAGTAACTCTCGCTGAAATGTCGCGCGAAATTTTTGATACGGATTGGATTAAATTAGAAGTGGTTGGCGACGACTATAATTTACAGCCAGACCCTTTTGGCTTGGTGGAAGCCTCTGAAATTCTGATAAAAAAAGGCTTTAAAGTTTTACCTTATTGCACCGATGATTTAATTTTATGTAAACGCTTATTAGATGTAGGTTGCCAAGTGTTAATGCCGTGGGGAGCTCCGATTGGCACGGGGCAAGGCTTATTAAACCGTTACAATTTGCGCACTTTGCGCGAGCGCATTAAAGACGTACCTATGATTATCGACGCGGGCCTAGGCGCGCCATCGCAAGCGACGGAAGCCATGGAAATGGGCTTTGATGGGATTCTTTTAAATACCGCAGTAGCAAAAGCACACAACCCACCACTTATGGCTGAAGCTTTTGCAGATGCAATTGATGCCGGAAGAAAAGCATACAATGCAGGCTTAATGCAAAAACGTCAAACCGCCAGCCCAAGCACCCCTACTATTGGCCAACCTTTTTGGCATCAACAATAATATGTTATAGATATTTTTATTGCAGATGCGCTTAGTGAGTCAAACTTTTTACTCGCTCAAGCGCATCTTTCAACACAGATTCAATCCTTGCGATTTTGCAATTCCCGGACTCGACATAAAGTTGCATCATGCGGGTTAATCGTTGCAAATGGAAAAAAATCTCTTGCTGCTGCACATGAACTTTCTCTATTTTCCTGTAAGCATCCTTATCGTTAGCCACATCAACATTACGCAGCCATTCACACAGCTCTGGATTCAACACTCCTGACCCCTTTACGGATGTAGAAAGATGCAGCATTGCAGTTTGCAATGAATGTAATTGCCTGTCGCCATGAGTAAAACCTAAGGATAGTAAGTTATCGCGAAAAACCTCAAGCGAAGTAAGCAAGCGCGTCCTCTCTCGCAACAAGTCTTCCAAAAACTCTGCAAGCCCATCGCCTTGAACAACATTTTTAAACGGCATTTCGCTGCGCCGCCAAATCGCAGCCAATATTTCATCATGCCGATAAAAATAAGCTTGAGCATTCATTTGAATCACAGGAATCACATCACGCCAAGTAAGATGCTGGTGTTTAAAGCGATTGTGATAAATCGCAATAATAGAATCCGCCAAGCCGACAATTTTACCCGCATAACTCAGCTCGCTCTCCACTTTACCTTCAGGATAACCCGTACCATCACAGCGTTCATGATGTTCATAAACCGCTTTAATAACATCCTCCGGCATACCTGGCATTTGCTTTAACACCATGGCACCAATCAACACATGCTCTTGAATATGACGCCAATCATCGGGCGAGAGCCCTTCTTTTTTCTCCAATACAAAAGCATTTAAATGCAACATCCCAATATCGTGACTCAAGGCTGCCAGAAAAACATCGGCACAAGCTTGTTCACCAAAATGCAATTCCTTTGCAATTAACAGTGCAAACCAAGAGCAATAAACCGTGCGCAAAAACAACTCTGGCATACTTAAGGCCATGACAGTAATTTTTTGTTTTAGCAAGGGAAAATTATCGTAAGCGGCAATATAATCTTTAAGAGTTTTTGCTATATCTTGATGCTCATTGAGAGCGCTTAACAAATCATCTTGTTGCATAATTGCAATAAAATATTCTTTCAACCGAATCGAATCTAACTCATCCTCAAATCGCAAACACACCTCAAGTGGTTTTTTGAGCTTACACCCATAAACAGCTGCAGCTACTTGAGGTGAAATAGATGTGCCTTGAGGAATAAGCAATATATCGTGAGTGCTATAAATAGCATCAGCTGCGGAAATTCCACACTTATTACTAATGGAAGCCACACGCAATAAATAAGCGTCAGCTACGAGAGGATCATATGCACGTACTTTATTATTGGTTATGAGTCTTAGCATTACTTACCCACAAAACGTTGTTATATAAATTGCCTCCATGCCCAAACTGTCACAAGAGACAGTAACAAACTGTAACCCACCAAGCTCGATGCCAAGCGCGGTGCAAGCTGATAATTAATCGCCAGAACACCTGCGGATATCATCGCAGGCATTGCGGCTTCCAAAACTACAACTTGGGCAGCCAAACCCTTTATACCTAGCAGATGCAAAAGCACCCATGCCAACATTGGGGTTAAAAACAAGGTTGTAATTAAGCCTACTGAAAGCGGAGCAACAACATCTCGCTCCAAACGCAAACGCCATTGCAAGCCAACAGCAACCATGACAACAGGTACAAGTGTAGATGAGATTCGCTGTAATACACTGGAAAACCAGTCCGGAAAGTGTAAAGGCAGACTGATAAACGCAATTAGGAGCGCAATAAAAGGCGGAAAACTTACTATGACACGAGCAAGACTTTTCCAGGATGTTGAGCCACCACTGTAATAGGCCGCAATAAAACTGCCGAGGGTATTCAGCGCTATAAAAGTACCAAATTGATCATAAAGAATGGCATAAGCCACGGCTTCTTTGCCCAATAAAGCCTCCACCAATGGAATACCCACAAACCCAGTATTTCCGAGGGGAACGGTTAGCATTAGCGCCCCCGTTACTGAACGCGACCAACCGGCTCGCTTAGCGACAACCCAAATAAAAAAAGCGCTTGAAAACATCATTAGCCATGCGAAGATGACAGGCAAAAATGCCCGTGCATCCAAAACCAAATGCTGAATTTCAAATAAAATTAACGCGGGTAAAGCGACATAAATGACATAGGTGTTTAAAGACGGTGCGAGATAGTCCGGCAGACGGCGATCCTTTTGTAACAACAAACCAATTACTAAACAGATCAAAATAACGAATAAATTGCCCATAACTAATAACTTAAACAAGAATTGAGTAACAAACTAAAAGGCTCGTAAACTTTTAAATTTACGAGCCTTTTATTATTTCTTATTGGAGTGAGCATTTTCCAAGCGGCGCTTTTTAATAAACTCACGCTGAGTCACTTTCTTTTTCTTCTCTGCGTAAGGGTTATCGGTAGTACGATACTCAATACGAATAGGCGTGCCGTGCAAATCCATAACCCGCCTAAAGGTTTTTTCCAGATACTTGGTGTAATGGCTGGGAATATCGGCGGTTTGATTGCCGTGAATAACAACAATCGGTGGATTGTGGCCACCGGGGTGTGCATAGCGTAATTTAATGCGACGACCTTGAATCATCGGCGGCTGATGTTCACGCACAGCATCTTCAAGAATACGGGTTAAATAATTGGTAGAGAATTTATCTGTTGCTGACTGATAGGCTTCTTCAATCGACTTATATAAATTACCAACACCAGTACCATGTAATGCAGAAATAAAATGAATCGTTGCGAAATCAACAAAACGTAAACGGCGCTCTAATTCTTTTTTGACATATTGTTTATGGGATTCGTCTAAGCCATCCCACTTATTTAATGCAATTACCAAGGCGCGACCTGCTTCAATAGTTGAACCCATTAAATGCAAATCTTGTTCAACCACACCCTCACTAGCGTCCATAACTAAGATCACGACATTCGCATCGCTAATTGCCTGCATGGTTTTCACAATGGAAAATTTTTCTACCATCAAATCAATATTTTTACGGCGACGAACACCAGCAGTGTCAATAATGGTGTAATTTTTTCCAAAGCGTTCGTAATTAATATAAATACTATCGCGCGTAGTTCCCGGCTCATCGTAAACCACAACGCGGTCTTCTCCGAGCAGACGATTAACCAAGGTAGACTTACCGACATTTGGGCGCCCTACTACTGCCATTTTTATGCCTTTGGCAGTTTCAGCCTGTTCGCCTTCAGTAAACTCTGGGATATCTGCCAGCACTTCTTCCATCATGGATTTCACACCGCGACCATGGGTAGCCGTAGTTGCGAAAATTTCGCCCAACCCTAGCTCGTAAAATGGCGCAAGCGCGATATCCGGATCCATACCATCAATTTTATTGGCAACTAAATAGGATTTTTTATTATGCACACGCAGATGTTTTGCAATCATGATATCTGCAGGGTGTAATCCAGTGCGACTATCCAAAATAAATAAAACGATGTCTGCCTCTTCAATCGCCATAAGCGATTGACCCGCCATCATGCTATCAATACCCTCTTCTTCACCGCTGATGCCACCTGTATCAATAACGATAAAGCGACGCTCTTCAAAAGTTCCTTCACCGTATTTGCGGTCACGAGTAAGACCAGGATAATCCGCAACCAACGCATCACGACTACGCGTGAGGCGATTAAATAGAGTGGATTTACCGACATTTGGGCGGCCGACGAGGGCAATTACAGGAATCATATTAAGTACATCAATTAATTAAAGAAGCAAAGCATGGTATGAATATCAAAAAAACGATCATGCTACAAAAAAATCAACCACTTAAAGACATTTCCATACGGATTTGGCTTTAAGTGGCTCAAATTAAAAAGTTATCTAAAAGTTACTTTTTCGCTTTAGCTGTAAAGGCCATAAGATTTCCACCATTACCGTAAACATAAAGCGTAGTACCATCAGTCAGCATGGGCGCACGCACCCCTTTGCGATCGACTCTGTCACGTGCCGCAAGCTCGCCGTTTGACTGATTCATCACGTGCATGTAGCCTTCAAAATCAACAACAGCAACATAGTCACCAAAAGTTTGTGGGCCACTCAGGCGACGGCGCAACAATTTTTCATTTTGCCAAAGCTGCTCACCAGAGGTCAGACTGTATGCCGTAACTTTCCCGTCACTTTGGCTTACAAACAATTTATCGTCAGCAGCAGCAAGACTCTCAGATGTTGAACCATCCACGCCCCACACACTTCCTCCGGTGCCACGCGCTACCGCCGCGATGCGCCCTTGATAAGTACCCACAAATAAAATGCCGTCTTTGATCAACGGGCTCGCATGAATATCGACCATGCGATCTAATTCAGAACGACCTTTCGGAAGCGCCATACGCTGCTCCCACAAAATCAAACCGTTGCTTGGGTTAAACGCCATCAAACGACCATTTGCAAAACCCGCAAAAATGGCTGAATCAGTTACCAGCGGTGCAGCTGAACCCCGCAGTGTTAACACGGGTGGGGGATTTTCGAAAAACCACATATCCGCACCCGTTTTTGCATCCAATACGAAAAGCTTGCCATTCATCGTTTGCACGGCAACAACTTGACCATTCGTTTGTGGCACAGAAGAAATTTCGCCCTTCAATTGCTTACGCCAAATTTCCTTACCATTAGTAGCAGAAAGAGCGACAACTTCACCAGCGTAGTTACCAATATAAAGCAAACCATCTGCGTAACTAATGCCGCCGGTGATGCCATGGTTTAAATCTTTTTCTTTAAAGGAATAAACAACGCTGCCTATCCAACCGGAAATTTCTTTAGTTATTTTTGTTGACCAAAGTTTTTTACCATTTTGACGATTTAACGCAGTCACAACACCTTCGTGATCTACAGTATAAATTTTATCGCCATCAATAACCGGCGTAAGCTGGGTTAAGCCAATACCTTGACCATCACCCACGCCACGACTCCATATTTCGCTAAGCTTTGCTGTCTCTTTAAAGCTTTCTAATTCCATTGGTTCTTGACCAGTTTTTTTAGAAAACCATGAACAACCTGACAACAAAACGGCACAGAGCAATAAGCCCCATTTTAAGTGCCTCATTGCGCTTTCTCCACAGCGGCTGGTGCGGCAGGAACCACGTCAGCAGATTTTAATTCGTCAGCTTTCATTTGCAAAACCATTGAACGCTCTTGGTTTTGTGGATCTGTTGTTTCCAACGCTTTTTTATAGGCGGTAGCTGCTGCTTCTTTATTGCCCTGCGCCTTCAAAATATCTCCACGCACTTCAGCATATTCTGACGCAAAGGCTTTGCTTGGCTCTTGCGCGATTTGTGCTTGCGCTTCGGCATAGGCTGTTTTAGCCACGTAAACACGTGCTAAACGAACGCGCGCCAACTGTTCAGTAGCGACCGCAGGTTTGGACGATAAAATCCATTGCAACTCAGCAACCGCTTTATCTAAATTGCCTGAATCAACAGCAGATTTAGCGAGGTAAAAAGCTGCACCCTGTGCATATAAACTTTTACCATTCTTTTCTTTCAATTCATTAGCAATATGATCAGCCGTCGCTTTATCAGCCTCACTCAAGGATTTACCCTGTTCTACGTTTAACAGCTTTACCAAGGTGTCATATTGTGAGGATGCAGATTCAGCTTTAACACGTTGTTTGTCTTGCCATGCAGTCCACCCGAAATAAATAACAACCGCAGCAACTATCACTGCAATAACAGCTTTTCCGTAATCATTCCACCAGCGTTTTAATACTTCTAATTGTTCTTCTTCAGTTAAATGCGTGCTCACAATGAACTCCTAATGATTCATACTAATTAAAATTTATACACAAGTTTTTAAAAAATTCGTTATTTCACTTAATGAAATTATTTGCTGGGGCTGATCTTCGCGTAAAAACTTCACAACCACAACCTGCTTGGCAATTTCATCCTCACCTAAAATCAGGGCGATATCGGCAGTGCTCTTATCCGCCTTTTTCAACTGATTTTTAAAATTACCGCCACCACAATGGTTAATTACACGCAAATTTGGCAATTGAGTGCGTACATTTTCAGCTAGATGAAAGGCTTCTTTTTGCACATCGCCAACCGCAACCACATAAACATCCGCAATTTGTTCCAAGCCTTTTGGAATTGCATCAACAGCTTGTAGCAGTAATACCAACCGTTCCAAACCAATACCAAAACCCACTGCAGGTGTAGGCTTGCCACCTAACTGTTCAACTAAATTATCGTAACGCCCACCGGCACAAACTGTACTTTGTGAACCTAATTTATCAGTAACCCATTCAAATGCTGTTTTACCGTAGTAGTCTAAGCCGCGCACCAAACGTGGATTGACTTGATAGCTAACGCCGCCCGCTTTTAACAGAGCTTTAAGCTGTTCAAAATGTGCTTGCGAGACTTCATCCAAATAATCCAATAACATTGGAGCGCCATCGAGCAGCGCTTGGGTACTAGCTTCTTTACTGTCCAAAATGCGCAATGGATTAGTAGTTAAGCGGCGTTGGCTATCGGCATCCAGCTTATCTTTATGGACTTCAAGATAAGTGACCAAAGCATCTTTGTATCTCGCCCGCGACGCCGAGTCACCGAGTGAATTGATCTGCAGTGTGACAAACGAAGCCACGCCAAGTTCACGCAAAATGCGTGCACTGAGCAATAAAACTTCTGCATCTATATCGGGGCCATCCATACCAAAGGTTTCGACCCCAATTTGATGGAACTGACGGTAGCGACCTTTCTGCGGGCGCTCATAGCGAAACATGGGGCCCATGTACCATAAACGCTGGGTTTGGTTGTACAACAACCCATGTTCTTCACAAGCGCGCACGCAACATGCAGTACCCTCTGGTCGCAAAGTGACACTGTCACCATTTCGATCATCGAAGGTGTACATCTCTTTCTCAACAATATCGGTCACTTCACCGATAGAGCGCTTAAAAAGATCTGTGGATTCTAAAATGGGAAAACGAATTTCTTGGTAACCATATCGCTGCAGAATATCTGCAACCGCAGCCTCAACAAATTGCCAAGCTGCTGAATCACCGGGCAACAAATCATTCATTCCACGAATAGCTTGAATTTTCTTCAAAATAAATTCCTAACTCTTTTGATCACTTCGCGACTAAGCACGAGCGATAATATTTTTTTCATCTTCCGCCATTTTTATGGCTTTTTGCGCTGCTTTTGCGCGGATGAGTCGCTCTAAATTATCAACCAAGTTTTCGTTGGTTATTTTGTGGTTTGGCTCACCATCTATATACACCAAATTATTGGGCGTACCACCCGCCAAACCTAGATCGGCTTCTTTTGCCTCCCCTGGGCCATTGACGACACAGCCAATTACGGCAACATCAATCGGCGTAGTAATATCTTCTACACGCGCTTCCAATTCGTTCATAGTTTTAATCACATCAAAGTTTTGACGTGAGCAACTTGGGCAAGCGATAAAGTTCACACCCTTACTGCGCAATTTCAAACTACGCAATAAATCCCAGCCAACTTTAATTTCTTCTACAGGATCAGCCGCCAGCGAAATACGAATCGTATCGCCGATACCATCCATCAAAAGCGCACCCAAACCCACTGCCGATTTAACTGTACCGGCACGCAACACACCGGCTTCAGTAATGCCCAAATGTAACGGCTGTTCAATTTGAGTGGCGAGTTTTCGATAAGCAGCAACAGCCATAAATACATCCGACGCTTTCACACTCACTTTAAAATTATGAAAATTTAAGCTGTCCAAAATTTCAACGTGACGCAGTGCTGACTCCACCAAAGCATCTGGTGTTGGTTCGCCGTATTTTTTCTGCAAATCTTTTTCAAGAGAGCCGGCATTTACACCGATACGAATAGGGATATTTAAATCACGCGCTTTATCCACCACCGCTTGAATACGTTTTTCACGGCCAATATTGCCGGGATTAATGCGCAAACAATCCACACCCAAATCAGCAACGCGCAATGCAATACGATAATCAAAATGAATATCAGCAACCAAAGGAATAGTCACTTGTTTACGAATTGCACCAAAGGCCTCGGCTGCCTCCATGGTTGGCACAGAAACACGAACTATATCGGCGCCAGCTAATTGAATACGGCGAATTTGTTCAACAGTTGCAGCAACATCTGTCGTTTCCGTGTTGGTCATGCTCTGCACAGAGATGGGGGCATCGCCACCCACAGGAACATTTCCAACCATTATTTGACGCGACTTGCGACGCTTAATCGGTGATTCACAATGCATAGCTTTACCTTAACAACGCAACAATCAAAATATTAATTGCCGATTTTCAGTGTTAACACGTTAGTTCCCATTAAGGGGATCACATCCATCTTTTTGCCGTTTAAAGAAATATCAACAGCGGGGGAATTACCTAATTTCACATCAAAGGGAGCCAAGCCTACTAACTTCAACCGACTTCCAGCCGGCTGCAATTCAGTCGCCAAAACATCGCCACGCGAATCGCTTACCTCTAGCCAAGACTCTTCACGGAACAAAAAGCTCAGCTCATCCAAACTGGTTATTTTCGCACTGCTTGCAGACTCTGCAGTTATAGACTCAACTACCGCTACCGAATTTGTTGCATCAGTAGCGGTAGAAGCCGAAGCAATAACCTGCGCATTTAATTCAGTCGCAATAGAGCTAACAGAACCAGAAACACTTGCTGCATCGACAGAAACTACTGGTAAAACACCAGGCTTTTCTAACTCATCGATTGTCAACGAGGAGCTAACGCCGGAAGATATCGCCCCAGCAGAGGATGAACTTGCTGCAACTGTTACCACATATTGATCATCATTATGGTTATCAAAAAACCACACTGAAATTAACCACAGAGCAATAAAAAAAACGCCAATCACTGCTAGAAATTGCCACGCACCACGATGACTATTTTCAGCCACAACAGGAGCTTGCTTTTGCACGGTTACTTTTGGCTGCAAACTATCCATTAAGGCATCGTAAGCAGTCAGAATAACTACAACATCGAGCTTCACTAAATTTGCATAAGCGCGAATATAACCGCGCGCAAAAGTTTCTGAATTCAACCGACTATAATCGTCTGCCTCCAAGGCCTTTACCTTGTAGACAGTTACATAGAGCTCTTTCGCAACCTGCTCCTGAGTTAATCCTGCTTGCAGGCGCGCCTGTAGCAATATTTTACCCGGCGAGGGTGCATCAGATGACTGTTCCTTATTGGGCTGTGAGTCATCCGCATCATTTACAGGAACTTCAAGCATGCGAACCTCAATTAGAGAGTTTTTGCTTGTAATCCAAAAACTCTTTGGAGTACGGAAATTTACTTTTCAACATCAAGGCCAAGCTGGCTTCTTTGTCTTTGTTACCAAATACTCGCTCTAACCGTATTCCCAACATCAAGCTGCGTGCTGAGTGATCTCCAATAGCTGTATAGACATCTAAGTTTCTTTTAGCATCCGCATATTCCTGCTTTTGAAAATTAATATCTGCCAACTCAATAAATGCATCTGCATTTTTTCTATCCAAAATACAAGCATGCTCAAATGCTGCTTTCGCGCGCGGTTCGTTCCCCAACTTTAATGCTGCTCTACCCACATTAGTTAATGCTTGCGAACGATTAGCGTAAGCCAAGTCAGCTGCAGCCAATTCAAACTGTGTAAAAGCTTCTGGATAACGCTTTTGGTTGTATAGAAATATGCCGTAATTATTGTGCGCAACCGTCAAGTTTTTATCACGCTTCAATGCTAACTTAAACTGTTCTTCTGCAAGTGTTTGTTCACCTTCCAACTGATATAACATAGCCATAGCATTAGTGGCTTGTGCGGAATTTTTATCTATTTCAAACGCCTTGGTTAAATGGTGGCGAGCCGACTCACGATTACCCTTGTCAACATAACCCAGTGCCATTTGCACATGTAACTCTAAGGATCGATTTTTATCGGGCCCTTTTTTTTCTTTACCTGAAACTTGTTCAGAAACACAACCCATTAAAAAAAAACTTACAACTGCACAAATAAATACACTTTTGAAACCTAACAACAACTTATTATTCTGCATTGTGTTACTCCGAAAGTATGAATTCATTACTGCTATCAAATGCTGCCATCAAAACCAGCAATAAAATAATTGCTGCTAACCAAGAATTCTTATCGGCTGAGCCTCTTCAAACTTAGCCTTGTGGCGCTCACTGCGCTTGGTAATATCGTTTACGCTGCCCGCCAGTTGACCGCAAGCTGCATCAATATCTTCTCCGCGAGTGGTGCGCACTGTCGTAATAAAACCGGCATCAATTAGGATATCTTGAAACTTGCGTATTGCATTATTGCTAGCGCGCTTGTAGTTCGACAGATTAAAGGGATTGAATGGAATTAAATTAATTTTTACGGGAACATCGCGCAGCAGTTCTGCGAGTTCTTGCGCGTGATGTGGGCGATCATTGACCTGATCAATCAAGGTGTATTCAATCGTAATTTTGCGATGTGTATCCGGCATTGCCTGAATGTAACGTGTGGCTGAATCCAACAACATGGCAATCGGGTATTTGCGATTGATTGGCACTAACTCGTTGCGCAACTCATCGTTGGGCGCGTGCAGAGAAATCGCAAGGCAAGCATCGGTATATTGGCTTAAACGATCTAACTGTGGAACAACACCCGATGTGCTTAATGTCACACGGCGTTTGGATAAGCCGTATGCATTGTCGTGCATCATTAAATTCATGGAATCGACAACGTTATCAAAATTAAGCAGTGGCTCACCCATGCCCATCATCACCACATTGGTAACTGCGCGCGGGCCATTAATGGCTAATTGGCCAAAAGATTTGGCCGCAATCCACACTTGCCCGATAATTTCAGCTGCTGTTAAATCGCGATTAAAGCCTTGTTTGCCGGTTGCGCAAAAACTGCAATCGAGAGAGCAGCCAACTTGCGACGAAACACACAGAGTACCGCGATCGCCATCAGGAATAAAAACAGTTTCAACAACGTTATTACCCGAAACTCGAATTAAAAACTTACGTGTGCCATCAACCGAATCTAATTGCTTTACCACTTCCGGCAAACGAATTTCAGCGCATTCATTTAACTTTGCACGCAAGCTTTTACTGACGTTTGTCATAGCATCAAAGTTATCTGCACCTAATTGATGAATCCACTTAAGCACTTGCACCGCACGAAATTTCGGCTCTCCTAAGGTTTCAAAAAATGCGATTAACTTTGCTTCCGATAAACCCAGCAGGTTTACCTTAGTCGAGCCAGTTTCTACGACCTCAACAACGCCTGCGGCATTGTTCTGTGAAGCGTCAGAAGTTGGGATAATGTGCTCGGTCATGGTAATTCCTGCTGTGTAGCTTTAAAAAATATAATTAACGAACAATCACTTCGCTTGACGCAAAGAAATAAGCGATTTCACGGGCAGCAGAAGCTGGAGAGTCAGAACCGTGAACGGCATTTTTATCAATCGCCTCAGCAAAGTCAGCGCGAATAGTGCCAGGAGCGGCATTGGCTGGGTTAGTAGCCCCCATCAACTCACGGTTTGCCAAAATAGCATTTTCGCCCGACAGAACTTGTACTACTACTGGGCCTGAAGTCATAAAATCAACCAAACCATCAAAGAAAGGGCGGCCTTTGTGTTCAGCGTAAAAACCTTCTGCTTGCGCACGGCTTAATTGCAGCATGCGTTGCGCAGCAATAGTCAGACCCGCTTTTTCAAAACGAGCAACAATTTCACCAATGTGGTTCTTGCTTACAGCATCAGGTTTGATGATGGAAAGGGTTTGTTCAACGGCCATGTAAATCTCCAAAATTATCTCAAAACGGCTTGAGCAGAATTCGCCCTGCAGCCCATAAACACAAAACCCGCGATTATACGCGGGTTCGAGCAGATTTTATATGCACCAAAACGGAAAAAATCGCAGATTATTAAAGACTTGCAGCGGTATCTTGAATTCGTTTCACCATCGCTTTTAGGCCATTACCACGGGTGGAACTCAGGTGCTGCATAAGGTCTAGGCTGGCAAAATAGGCC
>CAZZEV010000023.1:0-18645 GCA_964653305.1 uncultured Cellvibrionaceae bacterium
CTGGTAAAAGGTAAAACTATGGTGGTTTACGGAACGCGTTAATTTTTCCGTTTAATCGCCCATAAAAAAACCGCCGAGCGGCGGTTTTTTTGTTTCTTGGGAGCATTTACACAACTCAAGTCTTGCTAACGAAAAAAGAGCAGCCAAAGCTGCTCTAAGAGTTTACAAAAATTATTTAGTTATCATTGCAAGAACTTTAACCAATTAATTTTTACATTAGGATTTGAGGCTTTAATATAAATTGTATGTAAACCAGTTGGTTTTGGCCAAAGAGAATTAACAGCAATGGAATAAACTCCGCCGCCATTTAGATAAACAGTTGCAATTTGCTGCCCTGTTGGACTACCTAAACGCACTTGAATATTAGCGCCATAACCTGAATAGGTTGAACGAATATTCACATTGCTCGCACCCGCAGCTCCAAAATTAACATTTGAAATACTGACCCAATCGGTTGAGTTCGCAAAATTAACTACTGTGCCACCATCACCAGACACCTTGGTAATCCCAGAGCCTGATGCACCGTTGTAACTTTCCGCTTCAATTTGCGTGAATGCAGAAATATTACCCGCAGACGAACTAGCAACACTGGAGCTTGATAGACTTGATAGAGAAGAAGACACAGAAGATTTGCTTGACGAGCTGCTTGATGAGCTGCTTGATGAGCTGATCGAAGAGCTTCGCGAGCTTACTGCCGAAGACGATACAGAAGACTTGCTTGATGAACTAATCGCAGAGCTTTGCGAGCTCACTGCGCTTGAACTTGCTTTTGAAGACGATACAGAAGAGCTACTCGACGAAGTTTGCCCACCCGAATTACACACAACACCACCTGGGCAATAAATTTTGTAATTGCCGCTCGCAGCCAACATGCCGAACATATAGAGACTACCATCGTAATAGCGATATTTTCCACGCGGAATCGACATATTCCAAAGATCCTGAACAAATGCCCAAGACTGAGCGTTGCGCGATGCTAACGACCCAATTGCATTCATCGCCACCAAACCCGGTGAATGGTCTTTGTTATTTTCATAGGGATCACCATTCAATTCATAGAGGGCACCGTATGACTCTACTCCTTTACTAGTAAAGAACGTTTGCAAACGCTCCGCATAAGTAACCGCCCATTCGTCTTTTTTAAACCACGCATAATCCATCGACGCATTACTGATGGTTCGCCAAGCGTCGTATTGGAATGTATCTTTCCAATGTTGAAACTCACCGTGCGGGCGGCCATCAAAATAGGCGTAGTCGGGACTCAATCCCGTTGTGGGGTGAACCGTGGTTTTGAAAAATGCGCGACTGGTTTCGGCAAGATCTGCCCAAAAAGAATTGTTGCGATCTGCCCACATTGCCCACAATTCGTAGAAGGCAGGTAAATGATAGGAAGGGTCAGTCCAATTACGATCACTGGGTGTCGCCGGCGAAAAAACTACCTGCTTAACCTTGTGATCAAATAAACTAAAATATTCAATTTGGCCGCCATTGCCATAACGGGTTTGCCCGTTGTTGAACATATCATCCAGCAATTTGTTCGCTTGCTCGCGATAATTAAAAATGCCTGTTCCGTCACCCCATCGATGAGAAGCAAAAAATAACGCCGTTACAAAATACTCCTCACCATCCGGCGCAGGATTTTTATCAAGGATCGCACCTGACGTTGAAGTTTGCCAAGCGAAATAGCCTTTCATATCGCCAGATTTATTCAGCGCATATTGATTAGCCCACTTCCACAATTTATTAAAGTCTTCCTGGCGATTCATTTGCACTGCCGCCATCATTCCGTAAGAGAGCCCCTCGCTACGCACATCGTTATTGCCGGTATCCCATATATACGCCATGCTCGGATCGTTAGGCATTTCAATAAAGATTGCTTCTCCCTCCAGCGCTTTATTACTACTGTGAAACAATTGGTTGTACGCGGCGTTAAGTTTGGCTGTGATATTTGCCTGGGAGTAACCGGCCTCAACAAATAAGTTGCGATACGCACCAGAATAATAGGCACCCGTTACTGGCAATACTGGGGGTTGGGGGGGGGGCGGAATCACACCCACGTAGTGCAGTTCATACCAATCTAGATAAGTATCGTTGGCGCCCGTATCGGTTTCTAAAACAAACCTTATTTTCGGAGACGCGCCGCTCGACTCCAGTTTAAATTCAACGCTGCTCACTGTAGGTGTCGTGCCCGAAAAAGAAACAGAACCTATTTTTTTTGCATCTACATAAATAGCCATACCGGTTGCAGAATTTGAACTGCTGGCACCACGAACATCAATCCGAAATATTCCAGGCACATTAGTAAATTTATTGGTCGTATGCTCAACACCATCCTTGTTGCCATAGGCCGCAACTCCGCTGAACGGAGAGGTAACTTTCCCCGAGTAGCCCGCAAGTAAAGTGCCGCCTTCAGATTCAACATGCTCCAGTAAAGACGCAGCCGACACATGAGCAGCAAAAAAGCAGCCCAGCAATCCACATAAAACATGATTAGATTTAATTTTTAGCATTATTATGATCTCAAAAAGTTGATAAAACGAATCCACTTCGCGAAAAGAAATCGCAAAGATAATTATTGAATTCGACTTGTTTAAACTCTCTCACGAAGAAATATATTAAGAACCAGCAAACAATTTCTCGCTGGTAATTGAATTTAGTTGCATCCCTGTCTTTTTATATTGGTGTCAAAGGTCTGTAGCCTGCAGCTTATTGTCAACATGACTACACCCTTAGAGTCATATTGATCATAAGCTGAAAAAAGGTCAATTTATATTCGTGGATTAATTTTAGTCAGTATGAAATCTACACAACCAGCATGTGAATACGTAACGCTAAACCACAGGTACTAGTATGCATGATAAAAACTCTTCGAAGCCTACATAAAACACATTAAAATATTATACGACAATTAAAAAAATAGGTCGCATTCACAACTGCTTTCTTGAATAAGTGAATTATTAAAATCTAATAAAAAAAACCCCGCAATTTTTTAAGCTGCGGGGTTTTTATTGGCTTTAAAAGCACTCTACTCTGCAAAAAATTCACTCAATGCAGCCCCCGGATCTTCTGCGCGCATAAAGGCCTCGCCCACCAAGAATGCATTCACATTTTTTGCACGCATGGCCTGCACATCTGCTGGAGCCAAAATGCCGCTCTCAGTTACCACAATGCGCTCGCTGCCGATTTTGTCGAGTAACTTATAAGTTGTTTCCAAGGTCACGTCAAAGGTGTGCAAGTTGCGGTTGTTGATACCGATCAACTTGTTGGGTAATTCCAGTGCAATATCCAACTCTTTTTCATCGTGCACTTCCACCAATACATCTAACCCAAGATCTTGCGCCAACGAATTTAACTCTTTCAGTTTTGCAGTTTCCAGTGCGGACACAATTAACAGTACGCAATCTGCACCCAAGGCGCGGGCTTCGTATATGTGGTATTCATCCACCAAGAAATCTTTGCGGATCACTGGAATATTAACGGCAGCACGCGCCTGCTGCAAATATTCGTCGGCACCCTGAAAAAAATCTATGTCGGTTAATACTGACAAACAAGCTGCACCGCCTAACTCGTAAGAGCGCGCCAATTCCGCAGGCACAAAATGCTCGCGAATCACACCTTTACTAGGTGATGCTTTTTTAATTTCAGCAATAACACCCGATTTCCCTTGCGCAATTTTTTGCTCAATAGCGTTTACGAAACCACGCGCTGGCGCTTGTTCTGCTGCCCGTACTTTTAAATCCGCCAAAGATGTATGTTCTTTGCGAGCGGCAATTTCTTCCCATTTGCGCGCAATAATTTTACGCAAGACGGTTGGGGTTTCAGACATGTTATTCTCTCGTGATAGAGCGCTCATTACTTCGGAACGCTAAAAGACTTATAAATAATGGGTAAAGGCCGCTAGCTCGCGAATTTTTTCACCGGCTAAACTACTACCAATCGCATCACGTGCCATTTCAACACCATCAACAAGGGTATCGGCAACGCCACTGACATAAATGGCAGCGCCAGCATTTAGCGTAATAATATCCGCCGCTTTTTCAGCATACTGACCACGACGATTACCGAGCGCATCTTGAATTAATAAGAGAGAATCTTCTGCACTCTTAACACTCAAGCCAATTAAACTTTTACTTTGAATACCGAAATCTTCTGGCTTGATGGTGTATTCACGAATCTCGCCATTTTTTAATTCGGCGACTTGGGTTTCAGTGGCCAAACTAATTTCATCCAAACCATCCTTCGCATGGACAACCATCACATGCTCACTGCCCAAACGCCCAAGCACTTCGGCCATAGGTTTGCAAAGCGCACCATTGAAAACACCAATCACTTGACGCTTCACATTTGCAGGATTCGTTATAGGACCAAGCATATTAAAAATGGTACGCATACCTAATTCTTTACGCGGGCCAATCGCATGTTTCATAGCACTGTGATGCGCGGGCGCAAACATAAAACCTACGCCAATTTCTTTTACACAGCGCGCGACTTGCTCAGCGGTAATATCTAATTTAATACCCGCCGCTTCTAATACATCCGCACTGCCCGTTGAGCTGGAAACAGAGCGATTGCCGTGTTTAGCAACGCGGCCGCCAGCGGCAGCAACCACAAATGCACTCGCAGTAGATACGTTAAACAAATTGGCGCCATCACCACCTGTGCCGCAGGTATCCACCAAATAGTCGACATTAATGTCTACCGGTGTTGCGAGCTCACGCATTACCATGGCTGCGCCGGTAATTTCATCTAGCGTTTCACCTTTCATGCGCAAAGCCACTAAAAATCCGCCAATTTGCGCCGGTGTTGCGCCGCCAGTCATGATAATACGCATAACCGCAATCATTTCTTCGGTGCTCAGATCTACTCGCGCCACCAATGTATTTAATGCTTGTTTGATATCCATTGCCTGTTACCTTTTATTGTTGAGGTCGCTTCCAAAATTCTGGATAACGCATCATTCTTTGTATTGAGCTTATGATCTATCGCAAACGATTCAGTTACACATTAATCGTGTAATTGAGTTGTATTTCATCGCCATGCATTCCACGAAAACCCCAGTTACAGGCAGGACTTTCGTAAATGCAAATTTCAACATCCATATTGTCAATACCAACCTCCGCTTTGATTCTATCGAACAACAAACGAATTAACTTCTTTCTAGCTTCAACCGAACGACCTTCAATCATGGTAATTTCTAAGATGATATAAGCATCACTTCTGCCCGCTGGCATAAAAAAATCATCTTTTTCCAAACCAATAAAACGATGCGCGCGTTTATCGGTAGGAAATTGCAAAGCGTCCATTACGCAGGAGTGTATTACGTCTGAAAGCTTTTGTTTAATTGGATCTAAGCTCGTTTTCAATCCGTAGATTTTAATCTGCGACACACTACTTACCTTGCAAAAAATTACGCAGCATATCGTGACCATGTTCAGTCAAGATAGATTCTGGGTGAAATTGCACACCTTCAACAGCAAGCGTTTTATGTTTAACCCCCATAATTTCAGCCATGCTGCCATCTTCATTTTGTGTCCACGCGGTGATTTCCAAGCAATCTGGTAGCGATTCTTTTTCAATGACTAATGAATGGTAGCGCGTCGCTTGAAACGGATTTTTTAAGCCGGTAAACACACCGGTATTCTTGTGATAAATCGGCGAAGTTTTACCGTGCATAACAAAAGGTGCGCGAATCACTTTACCGCCCATTGCCTGACCAATACCTTGGTGACCCAAGCACACGCCGAGCAGCGGAATTTTGCCTGCAAAGGTTTTGATTGTCTCTACCGAAACACCCGCTTCATTAGGTGTGCAAGGGCCGGGCGATATCACAATTTTTTCGGGCGCCAGTGCAGCAATTTCTTCAATGGTAATTTCATCGTTGCGCACAACTTTTACATCCGCACCTAATTCGCCAAAATATTGCACAAGGTTGTAAGTGAAAGAGTCGTAGTTATCGATCATTAATATCATGATTATTCTCCCTTCTCATCAGAACGGCCGACCATATCGACAGCTTTAAAAATAGCGCGTGCCTTGTTCATGGTTTCTTTCCATTCCAACGCAGGAACAGAATCTGCCACAACACCAGCACCTGCTTGTACATAAAGTTTGCCGCCTTTAATAACCGCCGTGCGAATGGCTATTGCGGTATCCATATTGCCGTTCCAGGAGATATACCCTACAGCACCGCCGTAGATGCCACGCTTTTCAGTTTCATATTCATCGATGATTTCCATCGCACGAATTTTAGGAGCACCGCTTAAGGTACCCGCAGGTAAGGCTGCTCGCAAAACATCCATTGCATCCAAACCGGCTTTTAATTTTCCAGTAACGTTGGAGGTAATGTGCATAACGTGTGAGTAGCGCTCTACCACCATTTTATCGGTGAGTTTTACACTGCCGATTTCTGCCACGCGGCCAACATCATTGCGACCCAAATCGATTAGCATTAAATGTTCAGCAATTTCTTTGGGGTCATTCACCAATTCAATTTCCATCGCCTTATCTTCTTCTGGCGTGCGACCGCGACGGCGAGTACCGGCGATGGGGCGTACTGTCACTTCGCCATCTTCCAATCGCGCTAGAATTTCCGGGCTGGAACCCACAACATGGTGATCGCCCAAATTCATAAAATACATATAGGGCGATGGATTTAAATTGCGCAGTGCGCGGTACAAATTAATCGGCTCTTGAGTGAAATCAATCGACAAGCGTTGAGAGATAACCACTTGCATGGTATCGCCCGCCAATACATAGTCTTTGATGTCCACAACATTTTGCTGAAACTTTTGCTCACCACAATGCGACACAAATTGCGGCTCACTGTTTGCGTTCATGCCCAAAGATAAGTTTGGCGTTGCCGGAATTTCACCGCGCAACTTCTGCTCTAACTCATCCAATCGCGCATTGGCTTTTGCGTAAGCATTTTCCACTTCAGGATTAGCATGAATCACAAAAATTAATTTTCCCGCGAGATTATCAAACACCAAAACCTCATCGGAAACACTCAACAAAATATCCGGCGTACCAATAATATCTTTGGGTGTTGTAGCTTTTAAATGCGGCTCTACATAGCGCACGCAATCGTACGCAAAGTAGCCCACTAAACCGCCGGTAAAGCGCGGCAAATTAGGCAGCTCGGGCGCGCGATAGCGCTGCTTAAATTCATCCACAAAACTTAAAGCATCGGCGCGCGTATGGCGTTCAATAATCTCGCCATCGCGTTCAACTTGAATTTCATCGCCAAAGGCTTTGAGAATGGTGCGCGCAGGCAAGCCGATCATGGAGTAACGGCCCCATTTTTCGCCGCCCTGTACGGATTCAAATAAATAGGAATAAGCGCCGCTGGCCAATTTTAAATAGCAGGAAAGTGGAGTATCCAAATCCGCTAATACTTCACGCATAACGGGGATACGGTTATAGCCCTGCTGGGCCAACTCGGCAAAATGTTCGGGAGTCATGTCGTTACCTTTTATTTGCTGTGCATCTATGTTTCATGCGCTGACAGCAAAATTTTTTCTTTATGGTGATTCGCGTTTACAGAAAGCTTCTTCAAAAAAGAAAACCCATAGTGCAAACACAGAGAAGGTGCCTTAGATGCAAACACAGCGAACAGCGTGCGCATAGGCGAAACGAACTAGCGACGCCATCGGGCGGAGAGATGGGCTGCGCAGCTTGAAGACTTTGCGCACTTTGTAGTAGTAAAGGTTGCGTGTGTCACGAGGGTGATCCTAAGGATAACTAAGAGCATTTGTAGTAGTAAGGAGTTTACTGAATTAATCCAGAAATGCCTACCCTCAATAAAGGCTTAATTTGCAGCCTAGAAAGCCGTTTAGTCAAAAACGGCCAAGGCTAGCTCACGGTGCATACCGCTGATCGCGGCAGCATAATCCGGCGCACCAAAAATAGCTGAACCCGCCACAAAGGTATCGGCACCGGCTTCGGCGATAGCGCGAATATTCTCAATGCCTACACCACCATCAACTTCTAGGCGTATGTTAAAACCGCTGTCATCGATGAGCTTACGGGCCGTGCGAAGCTTCTCAAGCGTATGTGGAATAAACTTTTGACCGCCGAACCCTGGGTTAACGGACATCAGCAGCAACATATCCAGCTTATCCATCACATGCTTGATTTGATCGATATTGCTGGCGGGGTTCAACACCAATCCAGCCTTGCAGCCCTTATCTTTAATAAGTTGTAACGAGCGATCTACATGGCGCGAAGCTTCTGGGTGGAAGCTGATATAGGTGGCACCGGCATCGGCAAACTGCACGATCAAATCATCCACGGGCTCAACCATCAAATGCACATCAATAGGTGCTGTAATGCCATATTTGCGCAGCGCCTTACAGACCATGGGGCCAATAGTAAGATTGGGTACGTAATGGTTATCCATCACATCGAAATGAATAAAGTCGCCGCCAGCGGCTAAAACGGCATCGGCCTCTGCGCCTAAGCGTGCAAAGTCTGCCGCCAAAATGGAGGGGGCAATTTTGAAATCTCGTTTAAAGTTTTGCATAAACTTAAAGTTTTCCGTAAATGATCCGATTACCAGTGATAACCGCACGTTTAATTGCGCTGAGTTTAAGCGAAATATCTAATAGACCCGCATTCTAAAGAGATGCATTTACATAAGGCAATGAAAGAAATATGCGCTGTCGCAATAGATTTTGGCAATGCACTTTAAAATTCGCTATTGCAGCTATCTTGATTGCGCTGAGCGGCTTGGGTTTTGGCCAAAATGAACCCGCAGCCACTACGCCGGCCACTGAAGCATCGGCCTCTAGCGCCTCCTCTGCCCCACCTGAAAAGCCACTCTACGCCGATACGGTTGAACGCGATAATGCCCTGTTGGTAAAAGCATTTACCGCTATCGCCAAAGAAGACGAACTGCAATGGATAGAAACACCAGACGAAAAGGTACTATCGCTTTACAAGGCGGGTGAAACGCGCAAAACCAAAGGGGTTTTACTGATCATACACGCACCTGAAAGCCCACAGTTGTGGCCAACAAACCTGGAGAACCTCCGCCGCCACTTACCGCTTTACGGTTGGGGAACCATGGCATTGCCCTTACCTGCCAGATACCCAACTACAATTCCAGAGCGAACATCCTCATCAGCCAGCAGCGCGCCGGCAGAACCAGCTGAAGCCGCTGCGGCAAGCTCTGCACCCTCTGAGCCGGTTGCTGCTGCAGCAAGCTCATCTTCGTCATCGGCGAAACCAGTGATTCCTAGAGAGAAATTGATTGCTGGGCGTGTTGAAGCCGCTATCGCCCAATTGAATAAGTTAGGGCAATTCAATCTGGTTGTTATGGTAGACAACAGCAGCGCGCCCGATGCACTGGCCAGCCTGTACAAGAAAATTAACCCGGGTACTACTTCCGGGGATACGGTCGACGGTCCTTTGCAGGCCATGATTTTGGTAAACCTGCAAGACCAGGAACCGCTCTCAAAAGATCAGCTGGCGGCGATATTCTCCGTGAGTGCATTACCGGTGATGGATGTCTTTTTTCGCGTTGATGACAGCGCCCAGAAAGAGCTGCGCCGCAAACACCAAGCCGAAGCTATGCGAAAAGATCTTAAAGATTACCAACAATTGGTACTACCGATTCAACCGCCCGTGACCTTGGACGATACTAAGAGCTTTTGGCTCACCAAAGTGCATGGATTTATGGAGCGAAAAGCAGAGGGCAATGAATTATCCGGTGGGGCTAAGAGATGAGTTACAACAATTCTATCGACAACAGAAGAAGCAACCCTCCCCCTATGATTTTTAGATGTTACATTACGAAACGGAATAAAAGACAAGTCAGCTTATGATATAAACTTATCAAAAGAACATTTTTTTATCGAAAAATGTTGTTCATCTGCATTTAGTTATAAAAAGCCACTTTCTGTGACGTGCCGCACAAAAAATAAATCAGTAAAAATTCAATCCCATCAAATAGTTACCCATCAAGCGCCTATTTTTCTAAACAAACATATAGCGTACAAATTCATATAAAAAGCAAAACCTATATAACTTTGATCTTTGTCTAAAAAAAATGGCGCATATATCTTCATTCAAAGCTTGGCTTGACCAACACCAAATCAAGCAGGTTAATTTTCTAAATAAACCACTTACAACAAAAAAGAGAGAGGTTTCAACCAATGACATCAGTAAAAAAATTTCGTGCAACGGTTAAGAATATTGCTTTAAGTGCTTGTGGGCTCGGATTATCACTTTCTGCCTTCGCAGCCTTTAACACTGCCCCACCTACTACAGGTGCCATGACTTCGGATACTTATCGTAATTTAGCAAGCGAAATGGGCAAAACCGATGCCACCCCCAAACTCACTGATGCCTGGAACAAGATGTTTGGTACCGATACCAATTACAACCTGTACAACTCGTTTGGCACCGACAAAGCCTATATCAAAGCCCCTGACAGCAACGATATTCGTACCGAGGGGCAATCCTGGGGGCTGACGGTTGCTGTGATGATGGATAAGCAAACTGAGTTCGATAAGCTCTGGCGTTTTGCTGCCGCCTATCAACGCAACACCACCGGCAGTTATCCCGGCACATTCGCTTGGCAAGTAAAGCTGGATGCCAACAATCAACCTTATAAAGCCGATATAGGCCCAGCACCTGATGGCGAACTCTATTTCGCATTTGCGCTACTAAACGCCGACGCCCGTTGGGGCAGTACTGGCAGTATTAATTATTACAGTGAAGCCATGGCGGTCTTAGGTGCATTAAAGACCTACCTAATGGTTAACAACATGATTGTATTTTCACCCTCAGTGTCCAACGTAACTGATCCTTCGTACAATATTCCAGCGTTTTACAACTACTTTGCAAAACGTGTAACTGCTCAAGCAGACAAAGATTATTGGAACAACGCGGCAACGACCAGTCGCACTTTCTTGCAGAATCATTTATCAACAGCACCGAGTGGTTTACCAACATTTTTAGCATCGCCAGCGGGCGGTTACCTCTCTGGCAACTTGTTTGCAGGCCAAGCAAATCCAGCTCAATACTATGAGTACGATGCATGGCGTGTAGCATTGAATATAGCGATGGATGCACACCTAACCGGTGTGCAGCCTTGGCAAAAAACCGCCGTTGATAAGTTGCTTACATTCTTAAAAAACAAAAATGATACTGATACTTGCTACAAGCAAAAATACGATGCGGGTGTTGCAGTTACTACCGGCAACTATTGTGCAGATGTAGGGCAAAAAGCAGCCAACGCCGTTGCTTTGTTAGCATCAACCAACTCAACGAATGCCAGCTTTTTCTTTGATCAATTCTGGACAAGTAGCTTCCCTAGCGGAACTTACCGTTACTACGGCGGCTCGCTCTACATGTTGAGCATGTTACATACCACCGGACAGTTTAAGTTTTATATGCCAAGCACCGGTTCATCCAATACCAATAAAATTCTTAACGGTACTTTTGATAGCAACTTAACCAATTGGACCAATAACGCCACCAGCCCAGCGGCAGCAACGTTTAGTGTGGTTAGCGGGCAAGCCAAGGCTAGTATTACTGCGGCGGGATCTACAACGTATGGCATCCAATTTTCGCAAGCAACTAGCATTGTCGCCGGCAAATCTTACAAGCTGGATTTTGATGCAAAAGTTACCGAAGGCAGTTCACGCTCCATAGGTGTAAACATCGAAAAAGCAGCATCGCCCTATACACAGTACGGCACCAGCACACACAACCTGACAACAACATTAACGCACTTCACCAAAACCTTTACAGCGGTGAGTGCATCTGACACCGGCGCACGTTTAGTATTCCAATTGGGCGGGAATGCAAATGATGTTGTTATAGATAATGTGGTGCTGATTCAACAATAAGTCGCGGTAACATTTTTACGGACAAAAAAACGCCCAGTATTTATTACTGGGCGTTTTTCAATAGGGTTTCAACAGGTACCGGAATCAATCCTAGATCGCCAGAAGCAGCATCCTAGCCACCTCGATATTAGTCGCATCCATTGACCTTTCTTGGTCAACCTCACTTCCCTGAATACCTCCTTGTTGACGCCATTTTCCAGTAATTGGAGCAACCAGCCTAGTCGCCAATGGCGCTAAATGTTGTGAGACATTGACCATGGTTTCACGACGACATTGGCTACAACTTTTGACAACATAGCCCTACAGACTGCAGATTAAAGCGGTGCTTTCAGAGCCGACAAAGTTTTATGTAGCTCGCCAATAACAGGCGGATAGCAGCCGCGCGTTGCCAAATAGTGCTCATTAAAGAGTTGGAAATAGTCCAACAAGGCATTGCTGTTGGCCTGTTCACCCGCCATTTGCAGACACAGAGCTGCCGCTTCAGCGGTGGAAAAATAATCGTCTTGATGGGATTTGCGTACCGCATAGCCGCGCAACACACCCTCCGGCAGAGTCACGCAGGGAACATCCTCCAACCAGCGGCTCAAATGAAACATGCGGCCACTTTGCTTCCAGGTTGCATCCAACAAAATAAAGGTTTTGAGCTTGTCGTTTTGCGGAATTTCAGTGAACACCTTGCGCGCTTTCGCCTTGGCTTCTGGCGTATCCGCAGGAAAGACTAGAAAGCACTGGCGATTAACATCACTCAACACATCCAAAAGTTGTTGCTCCGGCTCGGTACGGCTCCAACAAAATGCGTGAGTCTGCGAGGGAAATACATCGGCAATTAAACGCCCAGTATTAGTCGGTTTAAAAATCTCAATGCGATGCAACAAGAGCACAAACTCCACCCCAGAACGTAAGCGAGGTTGCCACGGGCAAATACACGCATAGACCGCCAACTGGCAGTGTTCACAGCGAATAACAGATTTACCGCGGGCAGAGAATTCGGTGGTCGATTCAGCCATGCAGCGTTCGCGCAAGCGCTGAAAAGAGGTTTTTTCGGAGGGAAGCATAAGGTGGGGTCGCGAACTAAATGAACTGCGATTTTAGCACCTACCCTCGCCCCTAGAAAGAAATCCTTAGACAAAGACGAGCATCATTGTGAAAAAAATAATCAAGCCCCTAAACGCGGATTGCGGGCGCGTTAGATTTAGATAACAATCTTGCTGGCTTATTGTTTTTCAGTCTTCCAATAAACACACATCAACCTGATGGGCGTGACTCTCGTTAAATCTATCTTCAAAGGAGCAATCTTATGAAATCAATCGCAAAAAAACTTAGCTTTCTTTTATTGGTTTCCGCCAGTGCAAATCTATTAGCCCACACTGCTTTGGCCGCTGATGCACCCGCTAAAGATAAGCAAGCAAAACAAGCCATTGAAACACGCAAAGCCGCATTTCACTTAATCGCCACCAGCTTCAAACCTATTGGCGATTCAGTGCAAGGTAAAGCCGAATTTAACCAAGCCGATATTCAAAAACGCGCCAACCGCATTTTAATGCTGACCGACTTTTTGGAAGCCTCATTCCCTGAATCATCCAACCTTGGCAAACCAGATACCGAAGCAAGTGCCGATATATGGGCCAAAAAAGCTGAGTTCGATAAAAAGTTAAAAGACTTCCAAGAACACGCAGCAACCTTGGCCAAAGTATCTGCTACGGAAACCAGCGCAACACCAGCATTTAAAGATGCTTTTAGCGCAGTAGCCAAAGACTGCAAAGGTTGCCACGATAATTTTAAGGTTAAATAAAACGCTCTGCTTTATAGAGCCCTCAAAAAAAAACGCCCTTAAAATTCTTAAGGGCGTTTTTTTAGATTGCTCAATTCCAAGTAGAATTAGAACTGTTGCATTAGTGTATGTCTATTTTTTTGACCACAGCGTTACTTCATCACCAAGCTTTTTAAACCAACGCTCAAACGCTAAATTGATGCGCATATTCGTTTGCACACGATCATTTTTTTCCCACATAAAACCAAGTTCCTGCTCATCACTCGCCATAGCCAATAGTTGGTTGCTAACTGAATCATAAAGCTCATATACCGCTATCATACGACCAAAACCTCTGGTGTAAACGTCAACCTTTTGCGGACGACCTTTGAAATCATCTTTAGAACCCAGCGGGGCAATTTCAACTATCTTCATTTTTAAAACTAAAGTATCGCTAGCCGGAGTATTTGCTACAGTAAGCACACCCTTACTAACTAAATATTCCTCTGCCGCTTCGCGATACTTTTGTTGATAAAACGCTTTGTCGTCTTTGTTTAACTCCCAAGGCGTCTCATGAACTGAAGAAGTTGAAGACCTGGTAATTTTAACGTTCGACATATCCAAATCATTGAGAATGACTTTTTTATATTGAGTAAATTTTGCATTAGGTAAGGTAAAGAACACATCAAAGTTGGATTGTTTAATATCCACCAAGCCCGCCTGTTTTGCCTGAGTATTCGCCGCTTTTTCATGGGGCTGTAAAGTACTGCACGCGCTTAGACTAAGCCCAAGCAAGACAATAAGAAGCTTGGGCTTCATCCCAATAGCTTTCATTAACATCGCTTTCATTAAAGTCTCCTCTATCAAAATAGGTTTCATTAACCTGTTGGAACCTATTGAACCACAAGTCTAATGATTAGAATGCAATTCATAAGATGTTTTTTGTTAAATATTGTTCCCACACACTCTGAATTCTCTTCTTGCATAGTCCACATACTTGAGTAGCAAAAACTGAAATACGTGTATATCTAACTCACCTCTTGGACAAAAACAGTATAAGTAACAGTAAAGAAATGTTTGCGCGTTACCAATAGTGACTATACTCATTTTACTCAGAACGTTTTTAATCTGGGTGCAAACTCCGTGAAATGGTAGAAACAACTACCGCAGTACTGGATAGTTTGTTTCAAAAAATACCATTTCTCTTGCAGGTCAAACTCTTAAAAATGGTAATAAAAATATGTCATATCATGTTCAGCAAAATACCCAGCAAAGATCCATCGGAATTTTTATTGTTATAGCATTTCACGTGCTACTCATTTGGGCTCTCGCCACTGGTCTTGGAACGACTATAGCGACGCTTATTACGCCTGACTCCATCAAACTCACACCCTTAGAAAAACAGATTGTTCCTCCGCCCACCGAAGCCCCTCTAGAACCCGTTATCGATAACCGACCCCAAGTTATTATTGATCCGAAAATTACTCCTAACATCATATTTGATGATGCATTACCGCCCCTTGTTACCAGCCCAAGTAGCGGCGAGCCTGTGATCCCTTCAAATCTTTCAAAAGCCAAGCTCCTAAAAGCCAGTAAACCAGATTACCCTTCTGCGGCTGCGCGTTTGGGTGAAGAAGGCGCTACTGGATTAAAGCTCTTTATAAATGTGGATGGTCGTGTCTCTGACGTGCAACTTATATCGTCAAGCGGATCTTCACGCCTCGATGATGCAGCCGTTAAACATGCAAAACGAAATTGGGTATTCAGCCCTTGTACCGAAGGCGGTAAAGCTGTTGCATGTTGGCACCAGACTAAACTCGTGTGGCAATTAAAAGATGCAGGCCGTTAAGTAATTTAAAAATACACGTGTAAAAAAACAAAGGAGGCTCAGCCTCCTTTGTTTTTTTGTATCAGATAATGCAATCCGAATTTACGGGCTAACTTTACGCTCTACAATTACTTGATCAATTTCAACGCGACGATTAGGCGCCAAGCACTCAATCAACGCCGCTTTTTTAGTTTCGGTACATTGCACAACTGGTTCAGATTCGCCTTTGCCAACTACTTGTAAGCGACCAGCTTCAATGCCTTTGCTTGCGATGTAACTTTTAACGGCGTCTGCCCGACGCTCAGACAATTTCTGATTGTACTCATCTGACCCCAAACGATCTGTGTGGCCAACAATAACGATTTGGCTTGGGCCACCATCGGTTTTTAGCGCTGCAGCTATTTGATCCAATTTTGGTTGTGGCATAGAAAGCTTCTCGCTATCAAAACCAAACAACTCGGTAGATGACAAGGTATATTTTTCAAAGCGTGGCGCTGGTGGCGCAACTACAACTGGAACCGGTGCTGGAGCAGGCGGAAGAGCTTTCACAACTGGCGCAGGAGCAGGTTTAGCGCCAAAGCGATAGACAACACCTACAGAGAACAAATCAATATTGTTATGGTCGTAAAGTGCATTACTAATTACATAACGCTCAGCTTCAGCACGCATGGACAAAGATTCAGTAAATTTATATTCCAAGCCTACACCTGCTTTTGGAAAAGTATCACGATCACTTAGCTCTCCACTCATACCAGCGGCAGCGCCAAATCCATCGAATGTATTCTGTGTTAATGCGCGGGTAACACCAAGGCGACCAAAGGCTGAAAAGTTTTCAGTAAAAGGTACATAACCCACAACGTCAATATTTATACCCCTGACTTGCATGTTGGAATGAATTGCACCAACAGGAAGTGTCGTTGCGTAAATTTGAAATTCACCCAAATCAAAATACCCCGCTTCGAGCGACACATATTGATTAAATTGATAACCGCCAAACAACTTCCCGCCGCCGTCGATAATATTGTCACCGACAACAGTTGTGAAAAGCCCAGGAGAAACCTGAGTCATTATAGTGTGCTCATCAAGACGAGCGCGAGATTGGCCTAAGTTGCCACCAAGGTACCAACCTGCGTCATCGTTTGCGAAGGTTACTGAGCTCGTCATAGCGGCTGCTATTGCACAAGCTAAAATTCCAGATGCTTTAATAAATTTCATGTGTGTATTCTCATTCATGTATTTGTGTGTGAGCTAACAGAGTGGATCCATCAACGTGCTATTTTTTTACTAACTGCTGATTCATTTTCAAAACTGCAGTTGTTGATATGGATAATAAAGAAAGGGGAATGCTAGTTCGGTACGTTGCCGAACATAGGGAAGAAAGAAATAACCAAACAAAAACAACAAAGGAGGCCGAAGCCTCCTTTGTTGTTTTTTTGCGAGCAGTTGTTTTTGCGAGTTTTTTTATGTAAGCCAGTACAATTAATTAACTGACAAAAACCCGCGCATTTCTAAATAGACGCAACCAAGCACCATCATCCTTCCAATCATCTGGATGCCATGAATTAGCCACCGCGCGGAATACACGCTCAGGGTGCGGCATCATGATAGTCACGCGACCATCTTTGCTTGCCACACTGGTAATACCGAGCGGTGAACCATTGGGGTTGGCTGGATAAGTTTCAGTAGCATTCAAGTTGTTGTCGATAAAACGCAACGCCACTGTGCCGCTGTCGTTACACACTTTTAGCGCATCAGTATTTGCAAACTCTGCGTAACCTTCACCGTGTGCAACAGCCACCGGCATATGCGAACCGGCCATACCCTTGAACAATACCGATGATGATTCTTGCACTTGTACCAAGCTGAAACGCGCTTCAAATTGTTCAGACAAGTTGCGAACAAAACGCGGCCAGTGATTTGCACCTGGAATTAAATTTTTCAAGTTGGACATCATTTGACAGCCGTTACACACACCCAAACTGAAGGTGTCATTACGGTGGAAGAATTGTTCAAACTCATCGCGCACTTTGTTGTTGAACAAAATGGTTTTCGACCAGCCTTCACCGGCACCGAGTACATCACCGTAAGAGAAACCACCGCAGGCTACTAAGCCTTTGAAAGTTTCTAGCGATACGCGACCCGACAAGAAATCACTCATGTGCACATCAACTGCATTGAATCCAGCGCGATCAAATGCCGCTGCCATTTCCACATGACCATTCACACCTTGCTCACGTAATACAGCAATGGATGGACGAACGCCCGTGTTAATAAAGGGTGCAGCAACATCGTCGTTTTGATCAAAGCTAAGTTTTACACTCATACCTGGATCAGTTTTTAGGATGCCTTCAAATTCAGATTTTGCACATGCAGGGTTATCGCGCATTGCTTGAATGCGATAACTAGTTTCAGCCCACAAGCTTTGCATTACCGCACGGGATTGATCGAACAAGCTGCTGCCGTTTTGCGAAATACTGATGGTATCTTCGCCGTTCAATTGACCAATCACGTTTACGTGAGTGATGCCTGCGGCTGTGAAACGCGCTTGGACAACAGCAGATTTCTCGCGCGCCACTTGCAACACTGCGCCCGCTTCTTCGCTGAATAAAACAGCAAGTGCGTCGTCGCCAAGACCGTCAAGATTGACATCCACTCCTACGTGACCCGCAAACGCCATCTCCGCGATTGTCGTAAACAAACCACCATCACTGCGGTCGTGATACGCAAGGATTTCATTAGCAGCAATGCTTGCTTGCATCGCATTAAAAAAGCCTTTGAGTTGTGCGCCCGAATCCAAATCCGCTGGCACCTCACCCATTTGGTTGTAAACCTGCGCGAGAATCGAACCACCTAAACGGTTTTTACCGTTACCAAGATCAACCAAAATTAAATCAGTAGCGCCTTTGTCGGTACGCAATTGTGGAGTCAGTGTTTGACGCACATCCACCACTGGAGCGAAGGCAGAAATTACTAAAGATAACGGAGCAGTAACTGCTTTCGACTTGCCGTTTTCCTGCCATGCAGTACGCATTGACATAGAGTCTTTGCCCACAGGAATCGTAATGCCCAACTCAGGGCACAACTCCATACCCACCGCTTGCACGGTGCGGTACATTTTCTCGTCTTCACCTTTGTGGCCTGCAGCGCACATCCAGTTGGCGGAGAGTTTTACATCGGATAATTTTTCAATGCGAGTCGCCGCGATATTAGTA
>CAZZEV010000024.1:0-18298 GCA_964653305.1 uncultured Cellvibrionaceae bacterium
TTCTCGGAAACCAACCAATACGAACCCAATAGCCCCTACAGCGCCAGTAAAGCGGCCAGTGATCATCTCGTCCGCGCCTGGCATCATACCTATGGGCTACCCGTACTCACAACGAACTGCTCCAACAACTATGGGCCTTACCACTTCCCGGAAAAGCTCATCCCGCTTTGCATCCTCAATGCACTGAACGGCAAACCATTGCCTATCTATGGTGATGGTCAGCAGATCCGTGACTGGCTCTACGTTAAAGATCACTGCAGTGCCATCCGCCGTGTGCTTGAAGCTGGGAAACTGGGTGAAACCTACAACGTCGGTGGCTGGAACGAAAAAGCCAACCTGGATGTCGTGAATACCCTCTGTGCCATCCTCGATGAGCTCAAACCTCGTGCCGATAGTCAGAGTTATGCCACCCAGATCACCTTTGTCCAGGATCGCCCCGGCCACGACCGACGCTACGCGATTGATGCGCGTAAGCTGGAAAAGGAACTGGGTTGGAAACCGCAGGAAACCTTCGAGACCGGCATCAAGAAAACCGTACAGTGGTATCTGGATAATCAGGAGTGGGTCAATTATGTCGCCAACAGGGGAGTACCGTAATTAGGTGGAACGCTTCATGAATAACATTAAAGCTCCCCATCCTAAGGTAACGATATTGATGGCAACCTGGAATGGCGAGCGATGGATCTTAGAACAAACAAAATCCATTTTTGCTCAAATAGGTTGTAATGTTGACATAGTGGTCAGTGATGATCATTCGTCTGATCGTACGTTATCAATCATCAATGAGATTGCGCTTGGAAATAAAATACATCTAATTAATTCTGCTGCTGAACGTTTTGGAACCGCAAATAAAAATTTTATCCATTTGATTTTGTCTGCAAATGTAGATGATGCCGAATATATATCATTCAGTGATCAAGATGATATATGGAATGAGGATAAGCTTCGGCGTGCTATTGCATGCATAGAGACTTACGGGCTTGATGGATATTCATCTAACGTCATTGCATTTTGGGAAAACAATCGGTCTGTTTTGCTCAAAAAGTCAGGTAAGCAGAAAAGATTTGATTATTTATTTGAGTCTGCCGGGCCGGGCTGTACTTTTGTTATTAAAAAGTACAGATTCTTAGAGTTGCGTGAGTGGGTGCGTGTAAACGTTGATGTTCTAAATAAGTTTATAGTCCATGATTGGTTTATTTACGCATATGCTCGAACGAGTAGTTGGAAATGGTATATCGATGAAAAGCCCAGCATGATGTATCGACAACATTTTTCTAATGAAATCGGTGCAAATGTTGGTATTTCTGCAGCAAAAAATCGTTTGCTTAGATTTGTAAAATCTGATTATTTACAGAATAGTTTGATCATAGCAAAACTTACTGCTCCAAATGCGCCAATTATAAGTGCATTAGAGAGGTTTTCACTATCTGATATGTTGTACATAGTATATCACGCAAATGATTATAGAAGAAAGTATTCTGAAGTCTGGGCGCTAAGAGTCTTTATTTTGATTTACTGGATTTGTAAAGGTTGGAAGCATGGTAAAGGATAGTATCCGAAAAGGCATCATCCTCGCTGGCGGTTCTGGTACACGTTTATTTCCAGCAACGTTATCAGTTTCTAAGCAATTGTTGCCGGTTTACGACAAACCAATGATCTATTATCCACTAGCCAGCCTAATGATGGCAGGCATGCGGGATATTCTAGTGATTTCTACACCGCAGGATACCCCGCGCTTTGAAAAGTTATTGGCTGATGGGTCTCAATGGGGCATTAATTTGTCGTACACAGTACAGCCATCACCAGATGGCCTAGCACAAGCCTTTATTTTAGGGGAGCGCTTTGTCGGCAATAACTCCAGCGCGTTAATCTTGGGCGACAATCTCTATTATGGGCATGATTTTGCAAGCATTCTAAAGCGTGCTGACGCCCAAACATCTGGGGCTTCGGTTTTTGCCTATCATGTGAATGATCCTGAGCGTTACGGTGTTGTCGAATTTGATTCATCAGGCAAAGCACTTTCTATTGAAGAGAAGCCCGACAAACCCAAGAGTAAATACGCAGTCACTGGCCTTTACTTCTACGACAACCAGGTTGTGGATATCGCCAAGTCGATTAAGCCTTCTGCACGCGGGGAGCTTGAGATTACGGCAGTGAATGAAATGTATCTCAAGCAAGATCAGTTACGCGTTGAGATTATGGGTCGTGGTTATGCGTGGCTCGACACTGGCACGCATGACTCACTTATTGAAGCAGCTCAGTTCATCCAGACGATCGAACATCGCCAGGGTCTTAAGGTTGCATGTCCAGAGGAAATCGCTTTCCGAAACGGATGGATTGGTCCTGAGAAATTGGAAAAACTAGCGCAGCTTTATTTAAAGACGGGATACGGTCAATACCTGATGAATCTCTTGATGGAAGATATTCGATGAAGGCTACTCCTACCAGAATACCTGATGTCTTTGTGATTGAACCTCTTGTCTTTGGTGATGATCGCGGGTTCTTCTTCGAAAGCTTTAACGAGCGCGCTTTTCGAGATGCCACGCATACAAACGTGACCTTCGTACAAGATAACCACTCCAAATCTACCAAAGGCGTATTGCGCGGTTTGCATTATCAGCTTCCCCCCAAAGCGCAAGGGAAGCTGGTGCGCGTGGTGCAGGGTGAAGTCTTTGATGTGGTGGTGGACATCCGCAATGATTCCTCAACCTTTGGTCACTGGGTTGCTGAAACCCTGTCTGCCGAGAACAAAAAACAACTGTGGGTTCCGCCTGGTTTTGCCCATGGCTTCCTGACGCTCTCGGACACTGCAGAGTTTTTATACAAGACTACCGATTACTGGTCACCAGAGCACGAGCGTGTAATTAAATGGAACGATGCTACGCTGAATATTTCTTGGCCGTTTAATGGTGTGTTACCAGTGCTTGCGGCTAAGGATGCCGTGGCACGGCCCTTCATACTGGATTAGTGATGAACTTTCAAACTGTTATATTGTCAGGTGGAACCGGGTCTAGATTGTGGCCAGCGTCTCGTGAAAGTCATCCTAAACCTTTCATGAAAATGTGGGATGGTAAGACATTGATTGAGAAGACCTATGTTCGTGCTAAGGCCTTGGGTTCAGAGTTGCTGACGGTCACGAACCGTGATTACTATTTCATGAGTCGTGATGAGCAGGAAAAGGCAGGAGTTGTTGGGAGGTTTCTTTTAGAGCCTTTTGGGCGGAATACGGCGCCTGCGATTGCGTTGGCTGCAAAAAATGCCGAAACCCTGCAGGGTGAAGATACCATGATGCTTGTTTTGGCAGCTGACCATCTGATTGCCGATCAAAGAAAGTTTGTATTGGCAGTTGAAGAGGCATCTAAATTGGCCGAAAAAGATTACTTGGTTACATTTGGAATGGTGCCATCGGCACCAGAAACTGGGTTTGGGTACATAGAGAGAGGCGAACCTCTGGGGCCGGGGAATAAGGTTGCAAGTTTTGTTGAAAAGCCAAATTTAAAGACTGCTGAAGGCTATGTAGCTTCAGGAAACTATCTTTGGAATTCTGGAATGTTTTGTTTCAAAGTGGGCGTATTGCTGGCCGAGTTAAGAAAATATGCCCCGGAAGTTTCCGATGCAGTGAATGCATGCTGGGCTGCCATGTCACCGTTTAACAATTCACAGATGATCGAGATCCCTGCTGAGCATTTTAAGAGTGTTCCAGATATATCTATTGATTACGCAGTAATGGAAAAATCAGAGCGGGTTGCCGTGGTGGCTAGCGATTTCGGTTGGAGTGACATTGGTTCTTGGACGGCGATACGAGATCTTATAAGTCCAGATGAGGCCCAAAACCGAGCGTTAGGGGAGGCGATCTTCATTGACTCGGTAAATACCTTCGTTCAGTCAGAGGACCGCTTGGTTGCGACCGTGGGTGTTAGCGATCTCCTCATCATTGACACTGTTGATGCGCTATTGGTGGCACACCCTGAAAGGGCACAGGATGTAAAAAAAGTAGTTTCCCGTTTGAAACTTGCTCAGCACGAAGCTTTCAAAATACATCGTACGGTTACGAGACCATGGGGCAGCTATACAGTTCTTCAAGAGTCGGAAGGCTTTAAAATTAAAAGAATTGAAGTAAATCCAGGGGAGAGCTTAAGTTTACAGATGCATCATCATCGCAGCGAACATTGGGTGGTTGTTGATGGAACGGCAAAGATTACTAACGGGGAAGAAGAAATTTATGTTCAAGCTAACGAATCGACCTATATCCCTGCCGGTCAAAAGCACCGTCTAGAAAACCCTGGAACTATACCTTGTGTGATGATTGAAGTTCAATGTGGATCATATTTAGGTGAAGATGACATAGTTCGATTTGAAGATACTTACGGCAGAGCAAAAAATGACTCATAAATCTAAAATTTATGTTGCTGGGCATCGCGGTATGGTTGGCTCAGCAATTGTGCGTCAATTGATGGCAAATGGACATCCAAAGGAGAGCATCGTAACTAGAACGCATGGTGAACTTGACTTAACCAATCAGTCAGATGTTCAAGCGTTCTTTAAAAGAGAGAGGCCAACACAAGTCTATTTGGCTGCGGCTAAGGTTGGTGGTATTCATGCCAACAACACATATCCCGCAGATTTTATTTACCAGAACCTGATGATTGAATCAAATGTTATTCAGGCGGCTCATCTATATGATGTGCAGAGACTTTTGTTCTTGGGATCTAGCTGTATTTATCCGAAAGCGGCTTCACAACCGATGAGCGAAAATGCATTGTTAACAGGAGCTTTGGAAAGCACAAATGAACCATACGCGATTGCAAAAATTGCGGGAATAAAACTTTGTGAAAGCTACAATCGTCAATATGGTAGGGATTACCGCAGCATTATGCCAACTAATTTGTATGGCCCAGGAGATAATTATCACGCAGAAAATTCACATGTTATCCCAGCATTGATTCGAAGATTTCATCACGCCAAGGTGACAAAAGCACCTGAAGTGGCTATATGGGGGACTGGTTCACCGATGCGCGAATTTTTGTATGTTGATGATATGGCAGCAGCTTCGTTATTTGTCATGGATCTAGATAAATCAATCTATGACCGAAATACAAATTCAATGCTTAGTCACTTTAATGCGGGCTATGGTTCAGATGTAACGATCAAAAAATTGGCTGAATGTGTTGGTGGGATAGTTGGTTATACAGGTCAAATAACATTTGACACCACAAAACCTGATGGTACATTTAAAAAACTTATGAATAGTGAGCGGCTCAACTCGTTAGGATGGAAAGCTAGGGTTCCACTTGATTTGGGGTTGAAGCTGGCATACGAAGACTTTCTTAAAAATATAAACTCTGAAGTTGAAATATGAAAAAAACACCTAAGGTAGCACTAATTACTGGAATCACTGGACAAGACGGCTCATATTTAGCGGAATTTCTAATTGAAAAAGGTTACCTTGTTCATGGAATCAAGCGCCGTTCGAGTTCGTTCAACACACAGAGAGTGGATCATCTTTACCAAGATCCACATGCTGATGATCTGCGATTCAAGTTACATTACGGAGACCTTTCAGATAGCAGCAACTTGATTCGGATTATTAAAGAAACTCAGCCAGATGAAATATATAATTTAGGAGCTCAGAGCCATGTGGCAGTGAGTTTTGAAAGTCCTGAGTACACTGCAGATGTGGATGCTATGGGCACACTGCGTATTTTGGAGGCTATACGCATACTGGGTCTAGAGAAGAAGACACGGTTTTATCAAGCATCCACAAGTGAGCTATATGGATTGGTGCAGGAAATCCCTCAAAAGGAAACAACACCCTTTTATCCTCGTAGTCCATACGCAGTGGCAAAAATGTATGCCTATTGGATCGTGGTCAATTACCGTGAAGCATACGGAATATATGCGTGCAACGGAATTCTATTTAATCACGAAAGCCCTCGCCGTGGAGAAACGTTCGTTACTAGAAAGATTACACGTGGATTATCCAACATAGCGCAAGGTCTTGAAAGTTGCTTGTATATGGGTAATATAGACGCGTTACGTGATTGGGGACATGCCAAAGATTATGTAAGAATGCAATGGTTGATGCTACAGCAGAACCAAGCTGATGATTTTGTTATTGCCACAGGTGTACAGCATAGTGTTCGTGATTTCATAAAGTGGACTGCAGAAGAATTGGGGATTACGCTTCAATTTGAAGGCGACGGAGTTAACGAAACGGCAACTGTGGTATCTATCGAGGGCAAAGATGCGCCCGCGCTCAAGGTCGGGGATGTCGTAGTGCGGATTGACCCACATTATTTCCGTCCAACAGAAGTAGAAACACTTTTGGGAGACCCTTCAAAAGCAAAGAGCAAACTCGGTTGGATCCCGGAAATATCTGTACAAGAAATGTGTAGAGAAATGGTTAAATCTGATCTAGCGCAAGCTAAGCAGCACGCACTTCTAAAATCCTACGGATATTCGGTTGCAGTTAGTATCGAATAATTTTAGTTTTAAATATTTAAAAATATTCCAGAAAAAATTGAGGCATAAATTTGACCATTGAAACGCTTAAAGCCAATACCCCTATTAGTTAATAAATTATATATAATTCGCAATGAAAAAACTAATTAGGCTTATTAATGGTTTATTAACAAATTGGCAGCAACGGCTATTTTACAAAAATAAGATTGGGTTGCTGGTCTCACCACAGTGTTTACGCGGAATATGTATAGAAACTCAAAATAATACACAGATCGATAATGTGTCAGAAATTGGGTCCTACACTTATATTGGAAAAAATTGCAACGTAACCCGATCGAAAATTGGACGATATGTTTCGATAGGAAACAATGTAACAGTAGGACCAGGCGAGCATGATCTAAAAAAAGTTTCTACATCGTCAATTTTTTATAGAAGTGCGTATGATGAATTGACACAAGATAAGTGCATCATTGAAAGCGACGCGTGGATTGGAGTTGATGCTGTTATTCTAAGGTCTGTAAGAATTGGTTTTGGAGCCGTTGTCGCAGCGAACGCTGTTGTGACTAAAGATGTTCCTGACTACGCAATTGTTGCAGGAGTGCCAGCCAAAATTATATCTTACAGATTTTCCGAAGATAGAATTAAGAAATTGTTATTGTCGCAATGGTGGAACCTAGAGCTAGAGGATGCGAGCGCGTACATAGAAAATTTTGATAACTGATATGAAAAGTAAAATAAAATACGCTAGCCTTTTTGCTTCAGGCTTCTCAAATAATCAAATCTTCGACCTTGCTCATAAAGGTAATCGAGACAACTGCTATTATCCATATTGGTTACTAAAAGAAAAGTTTAAACTGCAGGGTGTGGAACTTAATACACCTGATATAAATATGGGGCAGAATGTACTCTTCGAATTGCACATGGATGTGATGAAAAGAGTTGAAAAAAGTGCGAATAGATATGTCCTTCTTTGGGAAACGCCACAAATCCTACCGCAAAATCGGAATAGTAAATATTTGGAGCAGTATAAATTTATATTTACTTGGGATGATGATTTAGTCGACAATTCAAGATGTTATAAATTGAATATGCCGAACGAACCTAAATTTTTTGATAAATTTGGATACAACGGAAGAGAGAAGTTGTGCTGTATCATTGCGGGAAATAAAATAGTACGCAAAAAGGATTGGCGTGAGCTCTACACAAAACGCGTTGAGACTATTCGCTGGTTTGAAAAGAATGCGAGAGAGGATTTCGATTTATATGGAACTGGCTGGGAGTGTTACCCGCCTAAAAGGGGATATATTGGCAGAGTTGTCACTCGACTTACAAGACAAATAAATCAGATATTAGGCGTCGTTCCATTTCCATCTTACAAAGGACGCGTAGATAACAAATTTGAAACATTGTCACAATATAAATTTTCTATTTGTTATGAAAACGTATCAGATTTAAACGGATATATAACAGAAAAAATTTTTGATAGTTTTTTTGCCGGTTGTGTTCCAGTATATTGGGGTGCTGCAAATACTGAGATATATATACCTAAGGAGTGCTTCATTGATAGGCGAGATTTCGCTGACGATAAAAGTCTCTACTTGTTTTTGAAAAACATGGACGTTAAAGAATATGAAAAATATCAGGAATCTATAAACAAATTTATAAAAAGTGAAAATGCACTTGCATTTTACTCTGAGTACTTTTCTGATTTTTTGGTTGAAAAAATTATGGAAGATGTCCGGCAAATTGAATAGCTTTGCGTTTCAGATAATTGGGAGAGTGGTTCAAGCTATTATTGCATTAATTGCACTACGGCTTGCTACATCATATCTAACAATTGATCAGTTTGGTTTATTTGGCTTGCTAATGGCGTTCAGGGGTTTTTTCGGATTGTTTCTCATAAACCCAGTTGGACAGCATTTAAATCGTAATACACATAAGTGGTTTGGTGACGGATCTATTTTAAGGTATTTGAAGAAATATAATATATATATAATACTAGTCTCTGTTTTTTCAATTTTCACAGTTTATGTTTGGGCTGTTTTAAGAAATAAGCTCGATGGTGATGTTGTGATTATTGCATCTTTATCTATGGGCTTAGTCGTATATTTTGGTACGTGGAATAGTACACTAATACCAATGCTAAACCTCATTGGCTATAGAAAGTCATCTGTACTCCTTGAGTTTCTAACATCATCGCTTGCCCTTTTCTGTTCGTTTCTACTAGTTGTAGAATTTAATTCTGGTGTAGGTTGGTTCGCTGGATCAGTAATTGGGCTCGGAATTGGTGCGTACATTGCGTTCTCATTAGTAAGAAGTAAATCTGTAATTAATACTTCTGAAAATGGTCAATTCGTTAATTTAGATATTATTGCCAATTATATTTTACCGCTTGGCATTTCAACAGGGTTTATGTGGTTGCTTTCAACTGGATATCGATTCATAATTGAATGGGGTTGGGGCGAAATTTCTTTAGGGTTGATCGTAGTTGCCTTCGGAATTTCAAGTCAGTTATGGGCAATATTCGAAAGCATGGTGATGCAAGTTTTAATGCCACATTTTTACAAAGCAATTAATGAAGCGAACTATGATCAAAGAAAAATTGCATATGAAAACTTAATCAATGCAGTTGCGCCGCTGTATTTGATTTTTTTGGGTGCAACTATGTCATTGAGTGAATTAATATTGTCAGTATTAACAGATGCAAAATTTCACGATGCTTTCACATATGTAATGTTTGGTACATTAATTGAGTGTTGCAGAGCGATGGCCAACTTGTTAAGTCAAGCATCACAAATTACCAAAAACACAAGATCGAATATCATGCCATATGCAATAGCAAGTGGGTTTGCTATCTTCGGAGTGTTAGTTGCGGCGCTAAATAGTTGCACACTTAGCGTTGTCGCGATTATCTTGTCTGTTTCTGGCATCATTTTACTTATGGCCATGCGGATAAAAACAAGAAATATCATCCCGGTTAAAGTTAATTACAGAGCGCTAGTAGCTCCATTAATTTACGTGCTAGGATCGGTCGGAATTGGACTTGTGATTGGTTATCAGCAGAAGACTTTTGTGTTTTCATTATTTTTGTTTGGTATTTTTGGTTTGCTTTCATGCTTAATAAGCATCACATATCTTTACAAATGCAAACCGTTTAGAAATTTACTTTCGGTAAGACTAATTAGTTAGTTATTAGTATAAACTATATTAATAAAATTCATGGTTATCACGAATTTAATAGGTGGTCTTGGAAACCAAATGTTCCAGTATGCAGCTGGTCTTGCATTAGCTGATAAACATAACGGAAAAATACTTGTTGATATAACAGGCTTTCATAAATATAAAGAGCATAATGGGTACGAGCTATCTAAGTTATTCAAAGCCGGAATTCAAATAGCTACTCATGATGATCTTAGAAACTTGTTGGGTTGGCGCAGTTCAGAATTCGTTAGGAGTAACCTTAGGCGCGCAAAGATGGCGAAATTTCGTGGGAAAAATTTTATTGTTGAGCCTTACTTTCATTATTGGGAGAACTTCGATTCGCTCTCGTCTGATTCTTATCTCGTTGGATATTGGCAGTCGCCAAAATATTTTGAAACGATTGTTAAACGATTAAGAGAAGATTTTACATTCAAGATACCGTTATCAGTCGAGAATCAATTTCTATTGGATAAAATTACAAAAAAAAATTCAGTTAGTTTACATGTTCGACGTGGTGATTATGTAATTAACACAAAAAATAAATCTATTTATGAGGAGTTGAACAAAGATTATTATTACAGAGCGATTGGATTCATCTCGGAACGTATTCATGATCCACTGTTTGTTGTATTCTCTGACGATCCGAATTGGGTTTTGAAAAATATAAAATTGCCCGATAATACTATATACGTTAATCATAATAGTGGTAGCGAAAGCTATAACGATATGAGAATTATGAGTCACTGTAATCATAATATTATCGCAAACAGTACTTTTAGCTGGTGGGGTGCATGGCTAAATGCCAACCACGAGAAGATTGTTATCGCTCCGGATAGTTGGTTCATTAATTCTAATGATGTTAAAGATTTGTTTCCTGATGAATGGGTTCGTTTGTGAGTTTGATCCAAAAGAGTGATTGTCTAATCATCGGCGGTGCAGGCTATATAGGAGCAACTCTTACGCAATTGCTTATCGAATCTGGTAGAAAAGTCACTGTTTTAGGTAGAGTGCCGAGACGATTATGCAATACAGCAAATTATATCGTTGGTGACTTTTCAAACAAAGACTTGATTTCTGAATTGCTTCATTCACACCATGAAGTTGTTCATTTAGCGCATGCAACGTCAGCGAATACCACTTATTCAGATTCCATTTCAGATTTACGTAAAAATATTGAACCTACAATCCAGCTTTTCGAAATGTCTGCACATCTGGGCGTTAAGACTGTGTATGTCTCTTCGGGTGGGACTGTTTATGGTGATTCTCGCAATTTGCCAATTAAAGAGTCACATTCCTTAGAACCAATTTCGTTCTATGGGCAAAGTAAGCTCATTGCTGAGACCTATGGGGATTTCTTTGCAAGAACGCGCAAGCTGAAATACATTTGTTTGCGTCCTTCTAATGCTTACGGGCCTGGTCAAATACCCTTCACTGGTCAAGGATTTATAAGTACTGCAATTGGGGCGACTTTCAAGGGAAAAGCAGTTCAAATTTTCGGAAAAGAAGGAACCATAAGAGATTATATTTATATTGACGATTTGTGTTATGGGATACTTTCTGCGCTTGAGAAGGGAAAAATTGGTGAGGCATACAATATTAGTTCTGCCGAGGGCATGAGCAATCTTGATATCGTTTCAATAATTCGTCCATTAATTAAATCGTATGGCTATGATTTAAAAGTTGAACATTTGCCGTCGCGTATATCTGATGTTCAAAATAATGTGCTATGTAACATAAAAATTGCTGATCATACAAATTGGTCTCCTAAAACAAATATCCATGATGGAATAAAGTTGACTATTGATTGGCTGAATTCACAATTATTCAAGACGTAAATGATTGAACATACGATTTCACCAGCTGTTTCGGTTTGTATGGCTGTTTATAATGGCAGCAAGTACCTCTCTCAATCATTAGATTCGATTCTCGCCCAGACTTACACTAATTTTGAGTTTGTGATAATTGATGATGGATCAACTGATGATTCGCTTAATATTTTACGTAATTATGAAAAAAACGACGAAAGAATTAAGCTTTTTTCGCGCGAAAATAAAGGTTTTGTAACCACGCTTAATGAAATTGTTGAGAGGTGTCGTGGTAATTGGATCGCCAGAATGGATCAGGACGATATTTGTATGCCTAATAGGTTGCAAATTCAACTCGACTTTTTGTCGCACCATCCTGATGTTACAGTTCTTGGGAGCTCAGCAGTTTTGGTAGAGCAAGATGGAACACCAATCTGCACATACGTGCCTCACTCTTGCGACAAATTTTTGCGCAAAGTGTTTCCAGATTCACCATTTGTTCATCCATCGGTTATGTTTTCAAAAGATGCGTTTTATAAAGCAGGAAAATATAATGAAATGATGAAATTTGGTGGTGAGGATGTTGTTTTTTTTAAAAAAATGTCAGAGCTTGGAAAGCTACATAACATTCTACAGCCCCTTATTTCTTATAGGCTTGTTAGTGGGTCATTAAGCAGAAAGCCTCCACAGTTTAGGATGGTGCTTACTGGTATTATCAATGAGTTAAATCAGGGCCGAGAAGTTTCTCTTGATGAATTTGCACGTCTCAAGGGTGAATATTTAAGTATAGGTAAAAGCGGTGCTGAATTTGACTATGAATTTGAAGTCGCTAAATTATACCTCTGGTCAGCAGGTAGTAAAATTCGAACGCTTGTGCATCTGAAAAATTGTATGCGCATAAGACCGTTGAGCATTAAGGTATTTATGGCTTTTTTTCTATTGTTATTTCCAAGCGAACAATTGTCAAAACTCTTTTTCCTCATAAAAAATAGAAAATATATAAAATATGCTTTGTGATTCGCTTAATATATTTGTAGTTATTGATTTGTAAGACCATTTAAATCTGTATGACAAACACATTTATTATAATTCTGTGTGCTTTGCTCATCATTCTATGGGCGGTCTTTTACAAAATTGCTTTACAAAGACACCAAAAAGTTGCGGGTCTGCTGATTGGTGCAAGCGGTCTTTATGAATTTATTATGGTTGTTGTTCCAAGCTTGTACTCAGTTTTTGACGGCTACAATATCGAAAGCAATATGTTTGCTCTTGTTTTGCCAATTGATATTTTAAGAGTTTTGTTTGGAGAGTTCCTGTTTGTCTTGTTTTTCTTAGTAGGTTTTGTTTTTATCGGGAATGGGTTATCGCTTAACTATAGGAATGCATACCAAAATAAATTTAAGTTAAAAGCAGAATACTACACGATCACATTATTAATCGCCTTTGGACTTTTTATTTATTTGTGGCAAATTTTTCAAGTGACATTAGGTGAAAATCAGCTTGTGACACACATAACAACTGTATTCTGGTATGCGTCCCCAGCAGTTTGTGTATTTGTTCTGTTTGATAATAATTACAAGAAAAATATTTTAGTGCGAATCTGTGCAGTAGTGGTTATTATTTCGCTTCTTTTGATTTCATTTATATACGGTGTTCGCGGCAGAATATTGTGGGTTGCCACCTTGTTTGTTTTCGCTGTTCTTTACTACGATAAAAAGCAGTTTTTGATTCTCCCATTAATTTTTGTAACTTCAATGCTTCCAATCTTTGTGATATTGGGCACGCCACAAACAAGATTTGAAATATTAGGAAAAGATTCTCCTATTGAAAACTTATCAGCTATTTATGATATAGTAAGTTCTGATGATTATAGCGTTAGTGAATCGTTGAGTGGTACATTAGAATCATTTATTAACAGGGCCCAAGGAGTAAGAAATTCTGTTGTCTTGTACTCTGATCACGAGAATGGTGGTGGTGGTTTTGGAGTTTATTCTGGTTTAATTACGACAATTATTCCTAGCAGTTTTTATCTTGACAAGCCATTGCTCGGAAGCGTTTCATCCGACTTTAATGGAATGGCAATGTATAAGGTAATTCAAATGGGATACAATCGCGACGGGGAGATGGGCCCTTTTTTGGCCTCGGCACATGCTTTTTGGGAGGGCGGCTGGATTTGGTTAATTTTCGCTGGCGTACTTACTGGGCTCGCCTGGAGTTTTATTTTTACACTCTCACAGAATTGTCCTAACGTTTTACGAATGACAGTTTTGACCTCGTTTGCAGCTTCGTCACTTATTGACGGTTTCAGTACAATGTTGAATCCGATCTACTCAGAAATATATATGACTTATAGGACGATAATACCCCTTCTGTTGATTTATGGCTCTATCGCGCATCTTTTGATAAATATAACCAAACGTGGTTTGCATGATGCGTAGCTCTGAAGAATTTGCATCTGTGACTGTGATTATTCCATGTTATAGATGTGTTAACACAATTAGTCGTGCTTTAGACTCAGTTGCTCGACAATCAGTAAAACCAAAAGAAGTAATACTAATCGATGACGCAAGCAATGATAACACTTTAGAAAGACTCCGCGTACTTCAAAGAGACTTACCATTAAATATAAAATTAATAGAGCTAAAGGAAAATCTTGGCGCTGCATCAGCAAGAAATGCAGGATGGAATATTGCTACACAGCCCTACTTAGCGTTCTTAGACGCAGACGACAGTTGGGACACAAAGAAATTGGAGATCCAGTATAATTTTATGAAAAGGAACCCTGATGTCGTTCTCAGCGGTCATCTGTTTAAAAATTATTCAGACCCACCCAATTTTGGTGAAGATGTACTGCAAGGGCGAGCCTTTTGCGAAAGTGTTTCTTGGTGGAAAGTTCTTATAAAAAATCCATTTATAACACCGTCAGTCATGATTAAATCCAGTAGCCCCCACCGCTTTTCAGATGGTGCCCGCTATATGGAGGATCACTTACTGTGGATTATTATTTCGTACGTTACGGGTAGTGTAGTTCGTTTGAATGTCTGTTTGGCTGCCACCCATAAACATTCCTACGGATCATCAGGTTTAAGCTCTAATCTATGGGCAATGGAACGATCTGAATTGTCTAATTATAAACACTTACATTCAATAGGAATGGTCAATAATTTTCAGTGCTATATGTTGCAGATGCTGTCCCTTTTGAAGTATGCAAAAAGATTGTTTGTTGTTTATATAATCCGGCCTCTTTTTAATTTAAATAGTTGAACTTTTTTTGTGTCTTTTATTTCTACAAACAAAAAAATTATTGTGACAGGTGCTGCCGGTTTTATAGGCCGATCTTTTTGCCATGCAGCTGGTTCCATCGGATATGAAATCCATCCAGTTATTCGTACCCCATTAGGTTCATCGTATGAAAATTTGAATCATGCTGTTGTTACAATCGATGAGTCGACTAATTGGAGTCATTTGCTTCCGGGGGTTTTTTGTGTAGTTCACTTAGCTGGTCTTGCCCATACGTATGCATCCAATAACAATAATTTGTTGCACATATTTAGAAGAATTAATGTTGAAGGGACTTTGAACTTGGCTCGACAAGCTGCTGAAGCAGGTGTCAAAAGGTTTGTTTTTGTCAGTTCAATTGGTGTAAATGGTGCCGAAAGCTTTGATCAGCCATTTTGCGCCGATGATTTGCCTGCCCCACACTCTCCTTATGCAGTTTCTAAACATGAGGCCGAGATAGGATTAAAAGCACTAGCTGCTATTACCGACATGGAAGTTGTTATTATTCGCCCACCTCTTGTTTACGGGCTTAATGCACCTGGTAATTTCGGCAACTTAACGTGTTGGCTTGAGCGAGGTATTCCGCTGCCTTTGGGATCTATTTATAATAAACGTAGTTTTGTGGCCTTGGATAATTTAGTGGATTTGATTTTGTGTTGCACTTCGCATCCTGCTGCTGCAGACCAGACGTTTTTAGTTTCGGATGGGGAGGATCTCTCGACTACAGATTTTTTGCGTCGCATGGCGCGTGCTATGGAAAGACGATCACGTTTGATTCCAGTACCTGCCATGCTGCTAAAGATCGGTGCTGCTATGCTTGGCAAGTCTGGCATTGCACAAAGTCTATGCGGGTCGTTGCAAGTTGATATTGGCAAAACGTGTACGCTTCTTAATTGGTCACCCCCCATATCTGTAGATGAAGGTCTGCTTAGGGCTGTGAGGAAACAAATTTAATGTTACGAGTGTTTGATTTTGTTTTTGCATTAATGGGGTTGATCTTCGGGTCTCCTATGCTGCTGGTAATTTACATTGTCGGGCTTTTCGATACAGGGTCGCCACTGTTTCGCCAGGTTCGAGTTGGTCGCGAACAAAAGCCGTTCACTCTAGTTAAATTTCGAACGATGAAACCTGATACGGCTTCTGTCGCCTCTCATTTAGCAGATTTTTCGGCAATTACTCCTTTTGGGGCTTTTTTACGGCGAACGAAGATTGATGAGTTGCCACAGCTTTGGAATGTTTTGATGGGAGACATGAGTTTGGTGGGCCCTAGGCCATGTCTATTTAATCAGATTGATTTGATTGATGAACGCCAACAAAGGGGTGTTTTTAAAGCAAGGCCAGGTATTACCGGATTGGCGCAAGTCAATAACATCGATATGTCCACCCCGAAGATTTTGGCAGAGACAGATGCTGATATGCTCAAGAAATTAACTGTTTCAGCCTACTTTAAATACATCATCATGACCTTAAGCGGTAAGGGCGCAGGTGATGGGGTGAAGAAGTGAAATCTGGAAACCGACTGATGCTTGAGGGACTGGTGAACTTGCCACGTTTTGTGAAAAAGCTAATCGTATTGTTGTTAGATACTAGTTTTTGTGTTGTCACAACTTGGTTGGCTTTTTGCTTACGGTTTGATGATGGCGTAGCTTTTTCTGGCGCTGTGTTAACTGCCAGTAGTGTTTCGGTTCTTCTTGCACTTCCGATCTTTATTAAGATGGGACTTTATCGAGCCATTTTCAGATTTAGTGGTTGGTTTGCAACATTGTCGTTGGTGAGAGCAATTTCACTTTATGCCGTGTTGTATGCCGTGCCGTTCTTGATTATTGGTGTTGACGGTGTGCCTCGTTCAATTGGAATTATTCAACCGGTTTTGTTGTTTGTGGGAATTGGGTCTTCTCGTTTGGCGGCTAAATATTTGCTAAATGGATGGATTTGCAAAACGGCATCAAATAATCAAGGGGTTGCATTGATTTATGGCGCAGGCTCTGCTGGCCGCCAGATCGCTTCTGGTCTGCGCCAAGGTTTAGAAATCAAACCAATTGGCTTTGTGGATGACGACCACCGATTGTGGAAAGGCACCATTAACGGGTTGCCGGTATATTCACCTAGCGATGTGACTGAGCTGATTCAATCGGGTCGGGGCATTACCGATGTATTGCTTGCTATGCCATCGGCAAGCCGCGCCCGGCAAAAAGAAGTACTCGCTAAATTGTCTGATTTGCCAGTGCATGTGCGCATATTGCCTGGGTTATCTCACCTAGCTAATGGTGTTGTGAAGGTTGAAGACATCCGTGAAGTTGAGATTGAAGATGTGCTGGGAAGAGAGCCAGTACAGGCGAATGAAGATTTATTGAACCAGAACATTAGTGGGAAGTCGGTCTTGGTGACCGGTGCAGGTGGGTCGATTGGTTCTGAATTGTGTCGTCAGATTCTGGAGCAACAGCCTAAGACCCTAGTGTTGTTTGAGCTCAGTGAATTTGCGCTGTATGCAATCGAGCGCGAATTAACTTTGATGCAGGCTCCGGCAAACATTGTGCCTGTGTTGGGATCGGTGCTGGATGCTAATAAACTCAACCGTGTTTGTCGCCGCTTCGGGGTGCAAACGGTATTCCACGCAGCAGCTTATAAACACGTTCCGATGATTGAAATGAACCCTGCTGCAGGAGTTTGGAATAACGTGTTTGGTACTTTGCGTACTGTGGAAGCGGCATGCCAATGTGGGGTTGAAACCTTCGTATTGGTTTCAACCGATAAAGCAGTGCGACCGACTAATGTCATGGGTTGCTCTAAACGCATGGCTGAATTGGCGCTGCAGGCCAAGAGCTTGCAGGAAAATCGATTGGGCGTGCACACCACAAAGCTAACTATGGTTCGTTTTGGGAATGTACTGGGCTCAAGCGGTTCGGTTGTTCCTGTGTTTCGTGAACAAATTAAGAATGGTGGGCCGGTGACTGTAACGCACCCTGAGATTATTCGTTACTTTATGACTATCCCCGAAGCTGCACAGTTGGTGATTCAGGCCGGAGCAATGGGTGAGGGCGGTGATGTCATGGTGTTGGATATGGGAGAGCCTGTGAAGATTGTCGATCTGGCCATGCGCATGATCCACTTGAGTGGGTTCTCGCATAAAGACGAGAGCAATCCAGATGGCGATATCGAGATTGAGTTTTCGGGGCTGCGCCCGGGTGAAAAACTCTACGAAGAATTGCTTATTGGTGATAACACCTTGCCGACATCTCACGCGCGCATTATGCGTGCATCTGAACATGCACTGCGCTGGGATGAGCTGGAGCCTTTGTTGTTTGAGCTAGAGGCTGCAGTAAAGTCTGAGAATAGCGAAGCTATTCGCTCGCTCTTAAAGAAGGCCGTACCGGAGTTCAACCCTCAGTCGGAAAACGGGGACATCCTCCTCGGCTAAGTATCGATTTAGTTGAGTTAAGCAGCATAGCTAATGTGCTCAACATAGCGCATCACCGTATCTGTTTTAGACCACCGACCCTTTTGCATGATTATGGGCATGCTGGCTCCTGAATTAACTAGATCCTGAGCAG
>CAZZEV010000025.1:0-10437 GCA_964653305.1 uncultured Cellvibrionaceae bacterium
ATGCAGTCGTCCCGGCCTCCCCTTTGAAAAGGGGGAGGGGCAGTGTGTGCTTCGTAAATTTCTTTTCGCAAATTGATTAATGTTTTGTCGTCATTCTCGCGCAGCGGGAATCCAGCTCTTGACGTAAATAAGCTCATTAAAAGCTGGATCCCCGCTGCGCGAGGATGACGATTCCCTACTTAATTCAGTTGCGGCTTGGTCTACTCCGTCAAACACGCCGGATCAAACACATAACCACCATTCAACCAATCAATAATTTCTGCACAAAAAACATTTTCCGGAAAGGCTGAATAACGTTTTATCAATTCAGCTTTTTCTTCCTCGCTGATTTTCACCAAGCCTTTATCTTGCAGTAACGGAATATCTTGCAATAAAACCTCCGCTAGTTTTTCACCACAAAGCTCAATCGCAATTTCCACCAAAGCTTTTTCTGCGTTGTAATTATTTTGCTCACGATAAGCGCGTGGCAGCGATGCCAATGCAAGTTGCGATAGCCAAGGTTGATTCATCGGGTTAACTGCGTGGCCAGCAACATGATTCTGAATTTGGCTGTGTGATTGATTCACTGTGCGCAAATGCAACAGCGTTGATTTCACGGCGCCATCGTTCACGGGGTAGTTATCCCACAAAAATGGTTTGCGCCCCAATAGATCGTTAACTTGAGTAAGGTGGTGAACTGAATATTCGGCTGAGCAGACTTTTTCGCCCGTCCAAAAAATATCAATTTTTTTGTCGAGGTTTTTATTCAAGTCCTGCCAATAATTTACAGGCATGGAGCCAAATACTTTTTCGAGTACAGGATCAAAGCTGTAATAAGTCGGGCAAAAAACAATGCGCTTGGCGGTGCTCAGCTCGGCGACTTGATGCATGTAATCAATTTGCAGATTCGCGAGGTTGGGAATATCGCCACGCATATCATCAAACAGCAGGCATAAAATATCGGGTGACAAGTCGTTTAGCTGTTTGACTCGCTCGCTTAGTTGCAAGCGCTTGTCGTGCGCGCTGGAGTGTGAGGTGTCGATATAAATTTCGTGTGGGCTTAAGCCAATGCCAAAATCAATTTTCGCGGCGCTATAGGCTTCGCGCAGTTGAACGAGATTTTTTTTGGTATCGCTGGGCCAATCTTGCTGCCAATGCTTTCGCAAAAAAGCGTCGCTTTTCGGTGCGTAAATATAAAAATTGAACTCATTCAGTGCAAAAAAATTCGCGTAGGCTTGGCGTTCACTCCAGCTCCAGCTGCGGCCAAAGAATCCTTCGATTACCCCTAGTGCGGGTATGCTTATTGTGTTCACAAAATAGCCTTATTTTGGGTTTATTTTGGTGGTGAGTGTAAATCTTAAAAAAAGCGAAATATAGCGGTGCTTTTTAGCCCTGTTTTGGGCTTTGAGGGCGGCGCTTTAATTGACACCCCTAGACCATCTGCCTATCATAGCGGCCTTTTTGCGCCTCACCTATTTCCACAAAACTGACTGCAAAAGCCAGTTCGCTCACAGGCCAGTTTAAGTGTACGCAAAAGTCTTTCTTTATCGTTCAAGGAGGCACTAGACCACCTGACGATGCACCATCACCATAATGGGAATCAACTAATGCGCGTTTGTTATTGTCTTTCGGGAGCGATAAATGGCTAATCTGCAATCCTTTACTCGTCCAACTGATTTACCTTCATGGGCTACCCTGACTGCTCATGCTCAACAGCTTAAAACCCGCCACATTAAAGAGCTGTTCGCTGAAGATGATGCCCGTTTTAACAAATTCTCGATTGAACTCCCCCGCATTCTGTTTGATTACTCCAAAAACCTAATTACCGACGAAACCAAAGCTGCTCTGCTGGCCTTGGCGAAAGAGTCTGATGTGGAAGCTTGGCGCGGCAAAATGTTTGCTGGCGAGCATATTAATGCCACTGAAGACCGCGCGGTTATGCACGTTGCGCTGCGCGACAAGTCAGCCAACCCGATTATGATCGACGGTGTCGATGCTCGCCCAGCTATTGATGCTGAGCTTGAGCGCATGCGCAAACTGTCTGAAAAGGTTCGCTCTGGCGACTGGAAAGGCTATACCGGCAAAACGATTACTGACATTGTTAGCATCGGTATCGGCGGTTCTAACCTCGGCCCGCTGATGGTGACCGAAGCGCTTAAAGCCTACGGCAGCAAATCCTTGAAGATGCATTACGTTTCCAACGTAGATGGCGTGCAGATTGCTGAAGTCTTGGAAGGTTTGAATCCTGAAACTGTATTGTTCGTGATTTCCTCCAAAACCTTCACTACCCAAGAAACTATGACCAACGCCAAAACTGCTGAGCAGTGGTTTATGGCAGCGGCGAACGACCATGGCGCTATCGCTAAACACTTTGTAGCTGTGTCTACCAACCGTAAGTTGGTAACCGCTTTCGGTATCGCCGAAGAAAATATTTTTGACATGTGGGACTGGGTTGGTGGTCGCTTCTCTTTGTGGTCTGCGATTGGCCTGCCTATTGCTCTGTCTTTAGGTTATGAAGGTTTCGTTGAGTTGTTGCAAGGTGCTTACGAAATGGATCTACATTTCCAGCAGGCTCCTTTAGAAAGTAATGCACCTGTGATGATGGCATTGGTAGGCATCTGGAATCGCAACTTCCTTGGGTACCCAGCACAAGCGTTATTGCCCTACGATCAATGCCTGCATCGTTTCCCTGCTTATATGCAGCAGGCGGAAATGGAATCTAACGGTAAGCACGTTAACTGGGCGGGCGAGCCCATCAGTTACGGTAGCGTTCCTTTGGTGTGGGGCGAGGTGGGTATTAATGGCCAGCACGCGTTCTACCAAATGTTGCACCAAGGTACCGATATTATCCCTGCGGATTTTATTGGCTCCGTTGAGCCAAATGTATCGGTTGAGGGGCATCACGATGCCTTGATGGCAAACTTCTTTGCGCAAACTCAAGCCTTAATGCAAGGTATTGATGCAAACCAAGTGCGCAAAGAGCTGACCGCGAAGGGTGTAAGCGCTGCGCGTATTGAAGAGATTGTTGAGCACAAGGTGCACAAAGGTAATCGCCCCAGCAATACCTTATTGTTGCCTAAAGTTGATGCAAAAACCTTGGGTGCTTTGATTGCGCTCTACGAACACAAGATTTTTGTGCAGGGTATTATCTGGCGTATCCACTCGTTTGATCAGTGGGGCGTAGAGTTAGGGAAGGTGTTGGCATCAGCGATTCAGCCCGAATTGGCGGTTGGCGCGGCGGATAACGCCAAGCACGATGCATCAACCCGTAATTTGATTGCTTTTTACAAAGCGGCTAAGAAAGCCTAGTGCTCTTAGTCTGACCTGTTCCGGCCTTTGGTTGGCCGGAACAGATGCTGTAACCGATGTACAGAAAATGATTACCTGCCCAGCAATCGCTTGCGAAAGAGGCCTTAATAAGGGTAAAAGGTGGAGTGTCCTTTGTTGGGGCAATCCCTTATTGGAGTTCTCGGCAAACTCCTTTTCGTTTTTTGCGATCCAGAAAACCTCATGTTGGTAGTGTGTTTTACCAACCGATGCAGACTTAACAAAAGTGGTATGCCATGACTGACTCAAGACTTATCGACATTACCAACCGAATTATTGAAAGAAGCCGTGACACTCGCGCCGCTTACCTTGCCAAGGTAGAAGGTTCGCGTAGAACTGGTCCTTCACGTCATCATTTAGGTTGTGCAAACTTGGCCCACGGTTTTGCGGCCTGCAGTACGTCTGATAAGGAAGCTTTGGCAGAAGGTCAGGCGCCCAACTTAGGCGTGGTTTCGGCATACAATGAAATGTTGTCTGCGCATGTTCCCTATGGTGAATACCTAGAGCCGATTAAGGCTGCCGCCCATGAGATGGGTATGACAGCGCAAATGGCGGGTTGCGTGCCCGCCATGTGCGATGGTGTGACCCAAGGTTTTGCGGGTATGGATTTGTCGCTGTTCAGTCGCGATGTAATTGCCATGTCTACCGCGATTGCCTTGTCGCACGATATGTTTGATGGAGTTTTATGCTTGGGTGTTTGCGACAAGATTGTTCCCGGGTTGTCCATGGGTGCCTTGTCCTTCGGTCAACTACCGGTGATTTTTGTTCCTGCTGGCCCCATGACACCTGGCTTGCGCGTCAACTCTTTGCTGAAGGCAAAGTAGGGCGTAAAGAATTATTGGCTGCTGAAAGTGCGTCTTACCACAGTGCGGGTACTTGTACATTCTACGGCACCGCCAACAGTAACCAAATGCTGATGGAAATTATGGGCTTGCACCTACCCGGCAGCTCATTTGTAAACCCCTATACCCCGCTGCGCGAAGCCTTAACGCGTGAGGCTGTGCACCAACTAGCACGTATTACCAAGCCCGACAATTTTACCTCTATGGCTGATATTGTCACTGAAAAAACCATTGTGAATGGTATTGTTGGCTTGTTGGCAACCGGTGGTTCAACCAACCACGCCATGCATATTGTGGCTATCGCCCGCGCCGCTGGTGTACTGGTGAACTGGCAGGATTTGAGCGATTTGTCTGATATAATTCCGCTCATGTGCCGCATCTACCCCAATGGTTTGGCGGATGTAAACCGCTTCCAAGCTGTAGGTGGTATGGGTTATTTGATGCGTGAACTGCGCTCCAATGGCTTGTTGCATGACGATGTTAAAACCGTTATGGGTGCAGGTGGTTTAGAGCCCTACACCAAAGAGCCGTTCCTCGATGGCGAAAACCTAGTCTGGCGCGATGCTCCTGCCGAAAGCTTGGACGATGCCGTGCTGCGCCCAGCGAGCAAGCCCTTTACTGCCGATGGTGGTATGCGTTTACTAAAAGGCAACCTCGGTCGCTCCATTATTAAAGTGTCCGCGGTAAAAGCTGAACACCGCAAAGTCACCGCGCCAGCGATAGTGTTCCACGCGCAAGAAGAAATGCAGGCTGCATTTAAGCGCGGTGAGTTAGAAAAAGATTTTATCGCCGTTGTGCGCTTCCAAGGTCCGAAAGCCTGTGGAATGCCGGAGTTGCACAAGCTTACGCCTCCTCTAGGTGTATTGCAGGATCGCGGCTTTAAAGTTGCCCTAGTGACTGATGGCCGTATGTCAGGCGCGTCTGGTAAAATTCCAGCTGCTATTCATATCTCGCCAGAAGCCTTAGATAAAGGGCCAATCGCTCTTGTGCAAAACGGCGATATGATTGAGTTGGATGCAGAAGCAGGCACCCTGACCTTGTTGATTAGCGATGAAGAATTGAGTAAACGCCAACACGCGACCGCTGATTTAGCAGCCAGCCATCAAGGTATGGGGCGTGAATTGTTTGCACCTTTGCGCGCAGCGGTTGGTTTGGCAGAAGAAGGCGCTACTGTATTTACGTGGTAGGTTTTACCCAATTAGTAATTTATACAGTATGCGCAGTGCAAAGGATCTGTTCATTCAGTAGTTAAGCAGTATTAAATACCGGTGAGGTTTAGCTTCACCAGTTCAGTAGTTGATTAAGACCGTATTGACAGGATAATCCCATGCTTGAAGCCTTTGATTTTGTTCTTTTTGGTGCCGCCGGTGATTTGGCGCTGCGCAAATTAATCCCGGGCTTATTCCGCGCCCATCGCAACGGCGAATTACCTGAAGGTACTCGTATTATCCCAACCTTGCGCAAAGCGCAGTTGGTTGTTGATTACAAAACTATCGTGCGTGATGCCGCCAAAGAACATCTCAACAAAGATGAATTTGAGATTGAAGCTTGGGATAAGTTTGCCACCATTATTTTCCCTATCTTTGTTGATATCTCAACGCTTGATGATAAATGGGTTGCAATGGCAGAGCTGCTTAAAGGTGGCGACAATCGTCAACGCGTGTTTTATCTCTCCACGCCGCCCTCGGTATTTAGCGAGTGCTGTAAGCATTTGCACGAGTCAGGTTTGATCACTAAAACCTCTCGTGTAGTGGTAGAAAAACCGCTCGGTTACGATGCTAAAACCGCTGAAGAAATTAACAGCAGTATTGCTGAGTATTTCGAAGAAACTCAAATTTTCCGTATCGATCATTACCTTGGTAAAGAAGCGGTTCAAAACTTATTGGCATTACGTTTTGCCAACGGCATTTTTGAACACCTGTGGGATGCACGGACAATCGATAACGTGCAAATTACTATTTCTGAAACCGTTGGTTTGGAAGGTCGCGCTGGCTTCTACGACGGTGCGGGCGCACTGCGCGATATGGTGCAAAACCACATTCTGCAACTGTTGTGTTTGGTGGCTATGGAATCGCCCAACAAAATGACTGCTGAGCGTATTCGCGCTGAAAAATTAAAAGTGTTAGAAAGTCTTCGCCCCTTAACCGGCAACACTGTGCGTTTCAATACTGTGCGTGGCCAGTATGTTTCGGGCGAAATGGGTGGTAAGACTGTACCGGGTTATCTAGATGAGTTGGGTTCGCCTAGCAACACTGAAACCTTTGTAGCGATTCGCGCGCATATCGACAATTCACGCTGGGCGAATATTCCGTTTTACTTGCGTACCGGTAAGCGTATGAAAGAACGCTTTGCGGAAATCGTTATTCAATACAAAGATGTAGCCCATAGAGTTTTCCCAGATTCCGCCGGTATCACGACGCCCAACCGTTTAGTGATTCGTTTGCAGCCAGAAGAATCTATCAAGATCATTATGAACTCCAAAGATTTAGGCAAACAAGAGATGCATTTGTCGCCCGTGGTGCTGAATCTTAACTTGGCTGATGCCTACAAAGATTATTTCAGCGATGCCTACAAACGTTTGATGTTAGATGCTGCGGCAAACAACCCAAGCTTGTTTATTCATCGCGCTGAAGTGGATGCCGCTTGGGCGTGGATTGACCCGATTATTGAAGCTTGGCAGCGCCCAGAGAACAAACCGCACGGCTATATGGCTGGTACTTGGGGGCCAATCGCCTCAGCACAGTTGGTGGGTTCAGATGGCCGCAGCTGGTTTAATATCGACGAAGTCGGTAGCGAGGAAAGCCACTAATGTTGACTGAGCGTTTGTTTGAAAATCGTCAAGACATGGTGGCAGCGCTGGAGGCCGAGTGCGTTGCTGCACTCAATTCAGCAATCGAAGAGCGTGGTGAAGCAACATTTATGGTTTCCGGCGGCAGTACGCCGGAGCCGCTCTACAAAAGCTTAAGCAATGTAGATTTGGATTGGGAATCGGTTTACATTGCCTTGGTTGATGAGCGCTGGGTCAATTTTGACCACGACAAAAGCAACGAAGCCTTTACCGTAAAACACCTGATTCAAAACAAAGCGGCAGTCGCCAATTTGATCGGCATGAAAAACACTGCTGATACTGCGCAAGAAGGCTTGGCTGATTGTGAAGCTGCCTATCAGCAACTCGCGCAACCTTTCGATATCACGATTCTCGGCATGGGTTCCGATGGCCACACTGCCTCCTTGTTCCCCCACGCCAACGGCCTTGAGCCAGCCTTAAACCCTGACTCTCCTGAACTTTGCGCCGCCATTATTGCCCATGAAAGCGATGTGACTGGCGCAATTATCGAAAGAATGACCTTATCCCTTGCCGGATTATTGCGTTCCAAGACTTTAGTGCTATTAATTACTGGCGATGAAAAATTAGCCGTATTGCGCAAAGCGCAAGCGGGTACAGATGTGGCAGAAATGCCGATTCGTGCCGTGCTGCAACAAGATCGCGTTCCGGTTGTGGTTTACTGGGCGCTTTAAGTCTTTTGAACCGACTTTATTAAGTAACGATTTTTTAAAACCGAGGAAAACACAGTGGCTTTATCCATAGATCAAATTCTGAAAGTGGCGCCGGTTGTACCGGTTATGGTTGTTGAGCGTATCGAAGATGCAGTGCCTCTGGCGCGTGCACTCTACAACGGCGGCTTGAAGGTATTGGAAATCACCCTGCGTACTCCTTGTGCGTTAGATGCCATAACCGCCATGGTTGAAGCTTTGCCCGCTGATGCTGTCATTGGTGCTGGTACCATCACCACCCCAAAAGATTTGGAAGCCGCTATTAAAGCGGGATCAACTTTCTTGGTTAGCCCAGGCACAACGCCAGCATTGATTGAAGCGGCTAAAGGCAACCCAATTCCTTTATTGGCTGGTGTAGCTACACCAACCGAAGCGATGAATTTGTACGTACAAGGTTTTACTCATCAGAAGTTCTTCCCTGCAGAAGCGGCGGGTGGCGTACCTATGTTGAAATCTATCGGTGGCCCATTGCCACAAATCACCTTCTGCCCAACCGGCGGTATTGATTTGGCACGTGCGCCAAGCTACTTGGCACTGCCAAATGTAGCCTGCGTAGGCGGTACTTGGATGGCGCCAAAAGAATTAATGAAAGCTGGCCGTTGGGATGAAATCGAACGTTTGGCTCGCGAAGCAGCAAGTCTGCCACGCTAATTAACGACAAAAACGCCCAGCGATTCCGGTCGCTGGGCGAACTTATTTTTAAATGATGAATACCCCGAAGTGGGTACCACAATTGACTTAGGAGCAACAAATGACTATCAGAGTGGCAATTAACGGTTATGGTCGTATCGGTCGCAACGTACTGCGTGCCTTATATGAATCTGGCAAGCGCGAACAAATTCAAATCGTTGGTATTAACGATTTAGGTGATGCACATTTGAATGCACACCTCACTAAATATGACTCAGTACACGGCCAATTCAACGGCACCGTAAAATATGAAGGCGACTTCATGTACGTAAACGGCGATGCAATCCGCATTACCGCTGAGCGCGACCCAGCTAAATTGCCATGGGGCGAGTTGAATGTTGATGTTGTGTATGAATGTACCGGCATATTCACCAGCAAAGAAAAAGCGGGCTTGCACTTGGCTGCTGGCGCTAAGAAAGTGATCATTTCTGCTCCAGGTACTGATGTTGATGCGACCGTTGTATTCGGTGTAAACAACTCAGTATTGAAAGCGACTGACACTATTATTTCTAACGCATCTTGCACCACCAACTGCTTGGCGCCAATCGCTAAAGTGTTGAACGATAACTTTACTATCGTGCAAGGTTCTATGACTACTATCCATTCCTACACGAATGATCAAGTGTTGTCTGACGTATTCCACAAAGACATTTACCGTGCTCGTTCTGCAACTCAATCTATGATTCCAACCACTACAGGTGCTGCAAAAGCCGTAGGTTTGGTGTTGCCAGAATTGAAAGGCAAGTTGGATGGTATTTCTGTTCGCGTTCCAACTATCAATGTTTATTTGGTTGACCTTAACGTTTTGGTTGAGAATGACGTGACAGTTGAGTCTATCAACGCAGCAATGAAAAAAGCGGCAGAAAACGATATGCCAGGTGTATTGGCGTATGTTGATGAGCCTCTCGTTTCTATCGACTTCAACCACAACCCACACTCTTCAAACTACGATTCTTTGCAAACCAAAGTTTACGGTAAGTGGGTAAAAGTATTAGCTTGGTACGACAACGAGTGGGGTTTCTCTAACCGCATGTTGGACAATACCCTCGCATTGATGTCAGCTAAATAATAAAGAGAACTCATCATGTTAAGACGTACCAAAATCGTCAGCACTCTAGGCCCAGCGTCAGAGTCGCCAGAAGTTTTAGAGCAGTTAATTCTTGCTGGTGTGAACGTAGTTCGTTTGAACTTCTCTCACGGTTCACCGGAAGATCATAAGCGCCGTGCAGAAATGGTTCGCGAATTGGCAGCCAAGCACAATCGATACGTTGCTGTATTGGGTGACTTGCAAGGCCCAAAAATTCGCGTAGCGCGTTTTGCCCAAGGCAAAATTCACCTCAACGTAGGCGACAAGTTTGTTCTTGATGCGACGCTTGAGCGTGATGCTGGCAACCAAGACCAAGTCGGTATTGACTACAAAGAATTGCCAAACGATTGTGTTCCAGGCGATATGTTGTTGTTGGACGATGGCCGCGTAGTCTTGAAAGTTGATCGCATCGAAGGCCCACGTATTTACACCACTACCGCTGTGGGCGGCCCATTGTCGAACAACAAAGGTATCAACCGTCAAGGTGGTGGTTTAACCGCGCCAGCTCTGACTGAAAAAGATATGGCTGACATTAAAACCGCAGCGGAAATCGATGTTGATTACCTCGCCGTTTCTTTTCCTCGCAGTGCTGAAGACATGAATCTTGCGCGTCGCTTGATGCAAGAAGCGGGCGGCAAAGCTGGTTTGATATCTAAAATCGAACGCGCTGAAGCTGTTGCTGATGATGAAACCTTGGATGACATTATCCGCGCGTCTGACGCCGTTATGGTTGCTCGTGGCGACTTGGGTGTTGAAATTGGCGATGCGGCATTGATCGGTGTACAAAAGCGTATCATCGCGCGCTCACGTGCATTGAACAAAGTGGTAATCACTGCGACTCAAATGATGGAGTCAATGATTAACAGCCCGTTACCAACTCGCGCTGAAGTGTTTGACGTGGCTAACGCCGTGTATACACTCCAGCGCGGTATGAAGATGGTTCTTCAGTAAGCCATA
>CAZZEV010000025.1:10447-13935 GCA_964653305.1 uncultured Cellvibrionaceae bacterium
TGATCACGGCAACACAAATGATGGAGTCTATGATCAACAGTCCACTGCCAACGCGCGCAGAAGTATTCGACGTGGCCAATGCTGTGTTAGATGGTACTGATGCAGTAATGTTGTCTGCCGAGACTGCTGCTGGTAGCTACCCAGTGCAAACTGTTGAGGCTATGGTGCGTATCATTCTCGGGGCGGAAGAACACCCCACCGCGAGCTTTGACAAGTATCGTATGGACGAAGCTTTTAACTCTATCGATGAGTCAATAGCGTTGGCAGCGATGTTTACTGCAAACCATTTAGACGGTGTAAAAGCAATCATTTGCTTGACTGAATCTGGCAGCACGCCACGTTTGATGTCACGCGTTGGTTCACAGTTGCCCATTTTCGCGTTCTCTCGCCATGTAAGTACTCAGCGTAAAGTTGCTCTTTATCGCGGTGTTCATCCAGTTGCCTTTGATACTGCATCAGTTCCTTGCGCTGAAGATTTTACTCGCGCCATCGAATTGTTGAAGAAGAAAGGTGTTGTTGTAGCCGGCGATCTGGTGATTCTCTCAAATGGTGATACGACTGTTTTGGGTGGCACTAATACCATGAAAGTCTTGCGTGTGGCATAAGCCATAATGCACGTAGAAAAACGGCAGCTAGTCTGCCGTTTTTTTATGCCCAGTAAATCTGAATATTGTATTTTTTGGTCGGTCATCCTTATGAAAAAGTGTATCGTTATTGTTATTTTAGGTGTGATCGCAATGGTTTCAGTGCAATCAGTTTTTGCGCTAGAAATTACCGGAGAGTGGCAACAGGGTGGCGTGATTATTGGGCAAGTTCCTGTGGGTGTTGGTGTGGAATACAAGCAACGAAAATTGCAGCTCACTAGGGACGGAAAATTTGTTATAGGTTTAGGACGCGATGCGCCAGCTATTGCAGAAGTAATAACAACTGCGCAAGGTAAAACTGAAACTCATCAGTTTGACGTCAAGGCGCGCACCTACAATATCCAGCGTGTGGAAGGTGTACCTCAAGCCACAGTAGAGCCCAATAAAGAGCAGGACGAGCGTATCGCCCGCGAAGCTGCTTTGGTGACTAAGGCTCGTAAGGCTGATTTGCCGTTAACGTTTTTCACGCAAAAGTTTCAATGGCCAACTATTGGGCCTATTAGCGGTGTTTATGGTAGCCAGCGTGTTTACAACGGTACGCCCAAAGCCCCGCATTATGGTGTCGATATTGCCAAGCCCGTGGGCGCAATGGTGAAGGCGCCCGTTGGTGGAGTAGTGACATTGGTTCATCCCGATATGTTTTTATCTGGCGGTACGCTTATCATCGACCACGGTCATGGGTTGTCTTCCACATTTATTCATCTCAGTAAAATTCTGGTGAGAGAAGGTGATCAAATAAAACAAGGGCAAGAAATCGCCTTGGTAGGGCAAACGGGTAGGGCGTCTGGCCCGCACTTGCACTGGGCGATGAATTGGTTTGAAGAACGGGTAGATCCGCAGTTGTTGGTTGAGGCGAAATAGAACGCAACTCTATTACTAAAATTAAGGCTCATCTCCTTTTTTCGATACAGAATTCAATAAAACTCGTCTATGCTTCGGTTTCAATGAGTTATTCAACGTCGCTGTCGAAACTCTTTGTTCTAGCGGTTATTGAAAACAAAAAATGGAGCTTTTCTTTAGGTGCAGCCCACAATTACCTTGCTAAGCGTCTTAGGGGAAACACTCCAAACATTGGGTGTAATGGCAATTACCCTTCTGTTTCTTATGCTCTATCGCGTTTTACTGCGCACCTACTTTTTGCGTTGGGGGCAAGCGTGGTTAGCAATGCTGATTGCGCTGATCAGTTTACATCTTGTATTTTCTCTCCCTGTCCTCAGGTTTTTAGAGCCTCTCTATTTTGCGGGCGAATATGTATTTGCTGCGCTACTTTGGCTTGGGTTTGCCAGCTTTCCTGAGCGTGATTTTCCTATTCGACGCTTTGTTCCTTGGTTGGCTTCTGCGATTCTACTCTGGTCACTGTTTCTCACGCAGTTTGACCCCCAATTCTCAAATCGATTCACGCTTCATGCGTTGGTTTTTACGGTTTCTTTGATTCCCGCTTGGGTGGCACTTTACCGATTGGTGTTGCCAAGCAGTCACCAATGGGCAAAGCGAATGGCCCTAGTGGCGCTTTCGATGTTGATGTTCAATTTTCTTTTATGCGCCAGCCCAGTGTTCTCCAGCTCTTGGGCTGAAGGGCTAGTAGCAGACTGTTACTATGCTTATCAATCAATTTTTGATCTGATGTTTGAAATGTTTTTGGCTTTTAGTTTGTTGATTATTGCGGCAGTCAATATGAAAGGAGAATTGGAACATGCCAACTCCGTTCTGCAAAATGAGCGAGATGGCATGGCGATGTTGGCGCATCAGGATGCGCTTACGGGTTGTTTTAATCGCCACGCTCTTAGTGAGTTAAAGTCGCGCTTGCGTGATCGGCAGGGTTTAGTCGCCATGATTGATATCAATGGACTAAAACCTATCAATGATAGTTGTGGCCACCCTGTGGGCGATCAAGCAATCTGTCGAGTGGCGCAAACTCTAAAAACGCATATGAGAGCCAAAGACTATTTGTTTCGTTATGGTGGCGATGAATTTTTGATTATTTCTTTTTCAATGCATGAAGCAGAAGCAGAGCTGCGCTTGCAGAACATTCAGCAGAGCATGAAGCTTTTGCCACCCTTGGATGGACTTTCGCGGGATATCACTTTCTCTTGGGGAGTTGCCTTGTTTGCGGATGAGCAGAGCCTTGAGCTTGCTATCGATGCGGCTGATCGCCTCATGTACCAGCAAAAATTAGCTTTACATCAGATTAAGCAAGGCTAATGTATCTGCTTTTTATGATGTGCGGTTAAAGTGCTTAAAACCTCTAAAATTCATGCAAAATCAGCGAGATAAGCCAATCAACGCGGCTGCAGCTAGAGACATAAGGAGCGCCAGCGGTGTAATATACCGCCCTCATTTGGCTATAGCCCCGAGTTGAATTTATGATCGATAAGAAACTTCTCAGTATTCTCGTATGCCCAGTCAGCAAAGCGGCGCTGGAATATTTACCTGAGCAGCAAGAGCTTATCTGCTGGGTAAGTGGATTAGCCTATCCAATTCGCGACGGCATTCCAGTGATGCTTGAAAACGAAGCTCGTAAGATCACTCTTGAAGAAAAAGAACAACATCAAGCATCCACTAATCACTAATATCGCAGTCATTAATTTTTGAATGGAACCACTATGAAGAGCGCAGAAATCCGCGACGCTTACCTCAAATATTTTGAAAGTAAAGGTCATACCATTGTCCCTAGCAGTTCGCTGGTTCCGGGTAACGACCCAACGCTGTTATTTACCAATGCTGGTATGGTGCAGTTTAAAGATGTTTTTCTCGGCGGTGACAAGCGCCCCTACACGCGTGCGACCAGTTCGCAGCGCTGTGTACGTGCCGGCGGCAAGCACAACGACCTCGAAAATGTAGGTT
>CAZZEV010000025.1:13983-18113 GCA_964653305.1 uncultured Cellvibrionaceae bacterium
CGCGTCACCACACCTTCTTTGAAATGCTGGGTAACTTCAGTTTTGGCGATTACTTCAAGCGCGACGCCATTCTCTACGCGTGGGAATTCTTAACCTCAAAAGAATGGTTAAATATTCCTGCCGACAAGCTCACCGTAACCGTTTATGCGTCAGACGATGAAGCTTACGATCTCTGGGCAAAAGAAATTGGCGTTCCCACCGAGCGCATTATTCGTATCGGCGACAACAAGGGCGCACCTTACGCATCCGACAATTTCTGGGCGATGGGTGATACCGGCCCGTGCGGCCCTTGTACAGAAATTTTCTACGATCACGGCGCGGATATTTGGGGCGGCCCACCGGGTTCACCTGAAGAAGATGGCGACCGTTTTATCGAAATCTGGAACAACGTGTTCATGCAGTTCAACCGTACACCAGACGGTGTATTGCATCCGTTACCAGCACCTTCTGTGGATACGGGGATGGGGCTTGAGCGCATTTCTGCCGTTATGCAGCACGTCCACTCCAACTACGAGATAGACCTTTTCCAACATCTGTTGCACGCCGCTGCTGAAGCGACTGGCAATAGCGATATGGAAAACAAATCGCTGCGCGTAATTGCCGACCATATTCGCTCATGTTCATTTTTGGTTACTGATGGTGTAACACCATCCAATGAAGGTCGCGGCTATGTATTGCGTCGCATTATTCGTCGCGCGATTCGCCACGGTCATCAGCTCGGTCAAAAGCAACCCTTCTTCCACAAGTTGGTAAAAGCACTCGCTGAAGTGATGGGCGATGCCTACCCAGAGTTGATAAAACTCCAATCACAAATTGAACGCTTGTTATTGGCGGAAGAAGAGCAGTTTGAAAAGACCTTGGATAAAGGTATTACGGTTCTTGAAGAAGCCTTAACCAAAATCTCCGGTACTGAAATTCCAGGCCAAGTTGTATTTACACTTTACGATACTTACGGCTTCCCGCTCGATTTAACCAATGACATCGCCCGCGAAAAAGGCCTGACAATTGACGTGGCTGGCTATGATGCCGCTATGACGGAGCAGCGTAATCGCGCACGCGCGGCAGGTTCTTTTAAAGTCGATTACACCGCTGCTGGTTTAGATTTGCCGGCAACTGAATTCTTGGGTTACAACTCACTGGCCGAGCAAGGCAAAGTTGTTGCGCTGCTTAAAGATGGTGCAAAAGTTGAGCGCTTGGTAGAGGGCGATGACGGTGTTGTGGTCTTGGATCAAACCCCGTTCTATGCCGAATCTGGCGGCCAAGCGGGCGATACTGGCTACTTGAGTGCCGGTGCTAACCGTTTGGAAGTTCGCGATTGTCATAAGCAAGGCTCAAGCAATCTGCATTTGGTGCGTGTGTTAGAAGGTGCTATCAATGTGGGCGATGAGCTTCTTGCCGTTGTTGATGCAAGTGTGCGTCAAGCCACTGCGTTAAACCACTCTGCAACTCACTTGTTACACGCCGCTTTGCGCAAAGTCTTGGGTGAACACGTTAGTCAAAAAGGCTCTTTGGTAGATTCTGAGCGTTTGCGTTTTGACTTCTCGCACTTTGAAGGTATTTCAGCTGCACAACTTAAAGAAATCGAAACATTGGTTAATGATCAGGTTCGCGCCAACTCCAATGTTGCTACTGAGTTGTGCGATATGGAACAAGCGAAAGCTAAAGGTGCTATGGCGCTCTTTGGTGAAAAATATGGCGACAGCGTTCGCGTTCTCACCATGGGTGATGGCTTCTCTGTCGAGCTCTGTGGAGGTACTCACGTAAAGCGTACAGGTGATATAGGTCTGATGCGCATTACCTCGGAATCTGGCGTTGCCGCTGGCGTACGCCGTGTAGAAGCGGTTACCGGCGCAAAAGCTTTAGCCTTATTCGACAAAGTGGAAGAATTGGTTGATACCAGTGCCCGCACGCTCAAAGCCAATCGTGATAACTTGGCTGAAAAGCTTGAGCAGTTGGTCGCACAAAATCGCAAGCTTGAGAAAGATTTGGCTGCACTCAAGACCAAACTCGCTACTGCAGGCAGTGTTGATTTACTCGGCCAAGCACAAGAAGTTGCCGGTATTAAGGTGTTGGTTTTGAATTTGGAAGGTGCAGATTCGAAGTCGCTGCGTGACAGTGTCGATCAGTTTAAAAACAAACTGGGTACTTCAGTTGTGTTATTGGCCGCCGTTGAAGATGACAAGGTCGCTTTAGTGGCTGGTGTTACGCAAGATGCAACCAGTAAAGTTAAGGCGGGTGACTTAATGCGTTTTGTTGCTGAGCAACTTGGCGGCAAAGGCGGCGGCCGTCCCGATATGGCGCAAGGCGGCGGTACTGACGTAGCGGCGCTCAATGCGGCGCTTGAATCGGTATTACCTTGGGTGAAATCTCAGCTAGGTGCGTAGTGGTTACTAACTAAAAAGGCTTAAAAAGCGTGAAATCTGCTCTTTTTCAGTCTTTTGGGTTAACTTTTAATGGAAACTGGTGTTTAATTGCCCGCCGTTTAGTGGCCTGGTTGTTACAGGCGCGGCGCATCAGATTTTTTAGAATATCAAGCTTGCTTAAGAATTCTCTTGGGAGTCTTCTTGGGTGGGCATAGTCTGTAAAGGATAGGTTGTAATGAGCTTATTGGTTCAGAAATACGGTGGCACCTCTGTTGGTTCTATCGAGCGCATTGAGCAGGTTGCGGATAAAGTAGCTGGCTTTCGCGCGCAAGGTCACGATATGGTCGTGGTTCTCTCTGCGATGAGCGGCGAGACTAATCGCCTTATTGGCTTGGCTACACAAATTCAAGCGACACCAGATCCACGTGAGTTGGATGTTTTGGTATCTACCGGTGAACAAGTGACTATCGCATTATTGTGTATGGCGCTGAAGAAACGCGGTGTTGATGCCCGGTCTTACACCGGTGGTCAAGTTCGTATTATGACCGACAGCTCCTTTACTAAAGCGCGTATTCAGTCAATTGACGAAGCCAATATGCGTGCCGATTTGGATGCAGGTCGCGTTGTTGTAGTGGCTGGTTTCCAAGGCGTTGACGAAAACGGCAACATCACCACGCTGGGTCGCGGCGGCTCAGACACCACTGGCATAGCATTAGCTGCAGCCTTGAAGGCTGATGAGTGTCAGATCTATACCGATGTGGACGGCGTATACACTACCGACCCCCGTGTTGTTGATTGCGCGCGTCGCCTCGAAAAAATTACTTTTGAAGAAATGCTAGAAATGGCAAGTCAGGGTTCTAAAGTACTGCAAATTCGCTCTGTTGAATTTGCTGGTAAGTACAAGGTGCCTCTGCGTGTACTCCACAGCTTTAAAGAAGGCCCTGGAACCCTTATTACCCTCGACGAGGAAGATTCGACTATGGAACAACCTATTGTTTCCGGTATTGCATTTAACCGTGATGAAGCCAAAGTAACTGTTGCCGGTGTACCTGATGTGCCGGGCGTGGCCTCAAAAATTCTTGCACCTATTGGCGCGGCCAATATTGAGATTGATGTTATTGTGCAAAACGTATCGGCGGATAACACCACCGATCTAACCTTTACCGTGCATAAGAATGATATGCAGAAAGCCGTTGCGGTACTTGAAAGTGTAGCCAAAGAAATAGGCGCGCGCGAAGTACGCAGTGATGATAAGGTTGCTAAAGTTTCTATTGTGGGTGTTGGTATGCGTTCCCATGCGGGCGTTGCCTCAACGATGTTCACCGCCTTAGCGGCTGATAACATCAACATCCAAATGATCACAACATCTGAAATTAAGATTTCAGTGATCATTGATGAGCGTTACTTAGAGTTGGCTGTGCGCAGTTTGCACACCGCTTTTGGTTTGGATGCCGAACCAACAGAGAGCCGTGTGAGGGGCTAGGCTCATCTCAACTGTTGGTTTTGTTATGGTAGTAAAATATCTAGCCACCTAAATTCCTAGAAAATTGGTTGCCAGATAAAATGTTTTCTTCCTTTTCGCGAAAAGTAGTCAATACTTAGCTAAGCCCAAGGCGATATGCTTTGGTCGCGACAGGGGTTATTCGAGAGGCGATAGCGGGCAGGAGCCCTAAGTCGTACTCTTACAGGATGAGTGAAGGAGATTGAAATGCTAATTTTAACTCGCCGTATTGGTGAAACTTTGATGGTTGGTGATGAAGTCACTGT
>CAZZEV010000026.1:0-18006 GCA_964653305.1 uncultured Cellvibrionaceae bacterium
TAAAAGTCGAGATCTGAAATATCGTCGTAACCGAGTTGGTCTTTAATGCGCTTGCGCTCCAAGCGATCTTCTAGTTTGCGGCGCATTTCAAGGGTGTGTTGGCTGGCTTCTTTGCCGGTTAGCTTGGGTGCAGGATCATCCTCAACTTCCATACTTGCATCGCCAATTAAATCCGAATCTTGAGTGTCTACATCAACAGACATGTGAGTGCTCCAGGTAACAGGTTGGTGTGGATAAATTTGACCCGCGCTATTTACCATAGGCCAAAATAAAAAAAAAGAAAAATATTAAAAAGACCCCTAGTTTTTTGTTTATGGCGCTTATTGGGAATAATCAGAAACAATCCAAGTTTCAACCTCTATAATGATGGAGTTCTAGAATGAGTGAGGCGGTGCCAGTGTCAGAGTTGCAAACAGAAGGGCGGCAAGCGGATAGGGTGCTAATAGAAACACAATACGCCGTTATTGGTTGGCGGGAATGGGTTGGGCTACCTGATTTAGGGGTCGCCCATATCAAAGCTAAGGTAGATACTGGGGCGAAAACCAGTGCGCTCCACGCATTCTACGTACAGCCCTTTGAGCGCGAGGGTATGCCATGGGTAAGATTTGGCGTACATCCATTGCAAGCAACCGCAACGCAGGTGATTGAGTGTGAAGCGCCAGTAAAAGATGTTCGCCAAGTGACCGATTCGGGCGGTCACGCTGAAATGCGCCCCGTAATTGAAACTACTTTGGTTGTGCAGGGCGAGACCCGGCTGATAGAGCTCACCCTCACCGATCGTGAAAACATGATGTTTCGTATGCTGCTCGGCCGCAGTGCGCTAAAACGGCGTTTTGTGGTCGATAGCGGCAAATCCTTTTTGTTGGGTGGGAACAAATCCCAGCCTGTTCTCGAGTAGCCCATCGGCTTGGATTAACCCTGTCCAGATGTGTCACTTCTTCTTTTTAGGTTTTTTATGAAAATAGCTATCCTGTCGCGTAACCGTCATCTCTATTCCACCCGACGATTGGTGGAGGCCTGCGTTGCGCGTGGTCATGAGGTGCGTGTTATCGACATTTTGAAGTGCTATATGGACATCAGCTCCTCTAACCCGTCTATTTGGTATATGGGGGAGGAGCTGCAAGGTTTTGATGCAGTGATTCCGCGCATTGGCGCCTCGGTTACGCACTACGGGTTGGCCGTGATTCGCCAGTTCGAAATGATGGGTGTTTACTGTTTAACCGAATCGGTCGCGCTAGGTCGGTCTCGCGATAAATTGCGCGCTCTGCAATTGCTATCGCGCAAAGGCATTGGCCTGCCGAAAACCAGTTTTGCGTATAACGTTCACGATACGAAAGAGCTGATAAAGCTCGTTGGTGGCGCACCCTTGGTGCTAAAGCTTTGCGAGGGTACTCAAGGTCGCGGAATTGTGTTGGCTGAAACCTCAAAAGCTGCAGAAAGCGTGATTGAAGCCTTTCGCGAGCTGCGCGCCGAATTTCTGGTACAAGAGTTTATTAAAGAGGCCAATGGCAGCGATGTACGCTGTTTTGTAATTGGCGGCAAAATCGTGGCCGCCATGCAGCGAACTGCGCAAGAGGGTGAGTTCCGTTCTAACTTGCATCGCGGTGGTAGTGCCAAGGTGACCAAATTAACACCTGCCGAACGCACCACGGCCATCAAAGCGGCACAGACGATGGGTTTGCAACTAGCAGGTGTGGATTTGTTGCGATCAAGTCGCGGGCCGCTGGTGATGGAAGTGAATTCATCACCGGGTTTAGAGGGAATTGAAACCACGACTAAGAAAAATATCGCGGATATGATTGTCGCTTTTATTGAAGAGAATGCGCGGCCAAATAACAACAAAACCAAAGGGAAGGGCTGAGTCCCCAAATTTTTCAAAGGAAGTTACTCTTTTTGAGTAACTTCCTTTGATTTAAATCTCTCACTGACTTTTCCGCTTATTGCCCAAGTAATACAGGCTCCCCAAGCAACAAAAGAAAATCCTGCTGGAATATTCACTATAAAAATCTGTTTTAGATGTTTTCGATTAAAGAAGATGGCGAGCAGTGTTGGGACAAACCAAATGATAAAGGTTAAGGGAATAACCACCATCCAAACGCCAAGGCTAGCGGTTGCCATTTGTTGATACATTTGATTTAAAAATTCCATGGTTTTTGCTCTGAATAAAAAACTAGTAACACTATTTCATAGGCCTCAAGATAAGCGCCCAATAAAATGATTTTAGGTTGTGACCAGTGATAGAAGGCTATTAAATACCACCGAACAACTGTCGCAACACTTGTACTTGACGGCGGCTTACTTCCACTTCTTCACCGCTGTGCAAGATCGCTAACATGCTGCCTGCAGATAATCCCGGTTCTAATTCTTTAATCGCACTCACGCGAATAATATCTGCGCGGCTGGCTTTAAAAAATTGTTGTGGATCCAGGCGCAATTCAATTTTTGAGAGGGAGCTGTGTAAAAAGCTCTTGCCATAGGGCGTATACACCGCGCTGTGATTGCCCACGCTTTCAAAACGGCTGATATCACTTAAGCGAACAATTCGGCTGGAATCGCCAAATTTTAATAAGAGCCCGTGACTTTCAGGGAGGTAGTTTGCATGTTGCGTTTTATTGCTCGGCTTTTCTTCTAATCGTTCTAATGTTTTGCGCAAGCGTTCTGGATCAAGTGGCTTTACTAAATAGTCCAAAGCATTTAATTCGAAGGCATCCAGCGCGTGGCTATCAAAGGCAGTGCAAAATACGAATTGCAAATCCGGTTTAAGCGTCGCTGCTAATTCAAGCCCGCTGGTGCCCGGCATTTGAATATCTAAAAAAACCAAGTCTATTTCTAATTCGGCCAAGTAGGCTTTGGCTTCTTCAGCATTGGTTGCCTCTGCAAGAATATGAATTTGCGGGTGCACGCTTAATAGTCGTTTAAGTTCGGCGCGGGCAAGGCGCTCGTCATCAACTATAAGTGTTCTAATCATCGACTAACTCCATGTACAACTCGAAACGATTTTCGGTTTTTTGATACCGCAATTGATGTAACGGCGATAACAATTGCAATCGCTGTTGTAAGTTTGCAAGGCCGGTATGGGTACTCACGGCGTTTGATTCTGCGGCAATGGAATTAATGACACAAAGTTGCCAGCGTCCCGCATGAGTGCGACGGGTAAGAATTTCAATGGTACCGGTTTGGCTGTTGGGGCTAATGCCATGTTTTATAGCATTTTCAACTAAGGTTAAGAGGCAGAGTGTAGGGAGAGTTTTTTGCCATAGGCTGGGGTCGAAACAAATTTTTAACTGCAAACGCTGCTCTAAACGAACTTGTTCAATTTCGAGATAACGCTTAGCAATTTCCCATTCGTCTTCAATCGTTGATACAGGTTTTATATTGGCTTGTAGATGTACACGAAAAAGTTCTGATAATTGGGTAAGCGTGTGCGCTGCTTTTTCTTGATCTTCAAAAATTAAAGCACGAATGCTGTTGAGCGAATTAAATAAAAAATGTGGATTTAATTGATTGGTAAGTTGTTGCAGCTGTGCTTCGCGCATTTGGTGTTGAATTTGTCTTTTGCTGGCAAGCGTGTGCCAAAACACGTAAGTCAAAGACCATATTGAAAAGAAAATAGTCACATTTACCGCTCCAGCCAAAATCAACGCGGTATAGCTCATAGTAAGCGTCAGATTTTGTCGTGCATCATCTGGGTTTTGAAGGTTAATATTGCTGAAATTTAACTCTCCAAAGGGTGACATTTTTGCAATCTGCATCGACATAGACACAACTATAATTGCCAAAATAAAACTGTACGCTAAAAAAGGAAAAATATTCCAGCCGAACCCGCTTTTGGGTAAGAGGATTAATTTTAAGTAGGGTCGAATCATGAAATGGCAACTGCCGATAAATAATAGCGTCTCCACAAAGCTACGAAAAATTAATGCGGTTATAAGATGGTTGTGCGCACTGCGAAACATGGTGTGCGTCATAATGATAAAGCCGAAGAAATAAAATAAGGTTATAAGCAACATAACCACTTTATAGCTACGGCTAGAGTGGAAGCTAATTTCCCAGTAGGGTTTTATTTTTGGCCAAAAGTTATTCACGCGAATATCCATAAGCTAAATATTATTCGTAACGTAACGATTCAATGGGGTCGAGATTTGCTGCCTTGGCGGCAGGAACTATCCCAAATACTATCCCAATGAGTGCGGAAAATCCCACTGAAATAGCCACGGCCCACAAAGGCACGTGAGCAGGGGGGAAGTTGGGAATCATAGCCGCTAAGCCCATGCCTAATGCATAGCCAATCATCAAACCTATAAGCCCACCTAGCAAACATAGCAGCAAAGATTCCATTAAAAACTGCAGCAAAATATAGTGCCGCTTTGCACCAATAGCTTTGCAAATACCAATCTCACGGGTGCGCTCAGTTACGGACACCAACATAATATTCATAATGCCGATTCCGCCAACCAGCAGTGAGATGCTAACGATTCCGCCCATAACCAAGGTTACCGAGGATGTAATTTTAGAAACAGAATCCTTCAATTGTTCTGACGATTGAATTTTAAAATCATCATTGCCATTTTTAATGCGATGAGACTGGCGTAAGAGTTTGCGGATTTTTTCAATAACCGTTTCCATTTCATCTATGTGAGTAACCGTTAATTGAATTTGAATATCCACTTGGGCTTGATTGCCATTCAGGCTTTGCATGGTGCTGTAAGGGAGTAGCACAATGTTGTCTTGCTTTAAGCCCAGCATTTCTCCCTTGGGCTCGGCAAGCCCAATAATTTTTACCCACTCAGAATTGATTTCAATATATTCGCCGATGGGATTTTCCGGTAGTCGTAGATCGTCACGAACTTCGGTTCCAATAACGCAAACGCGACGACGAGTTTGGTTGTCACTCTCTGAAAGAAAGCGTCCCTTTTGGATAAATAACTGGTTCACTTGTTGGAAGCTATTGGTCGTGCCAATGACGCGCCCGGTCGTGGATTTTGCGCCAAAACGTACGACACTGGTAAAGCGCGACGCTAGCATGGGTGTAATGGATTCAATGCCCTCGGCACGATCGGTAATCAGCTGCAGGTCGTCAGGTGTAATGCGTCCAAAGCGACCTTTCATTTGATCTTCAAATGAGGTGTAGGAATAGACAGATAAACTGTTCGCACCCAAGCCTTCAAATTGTTGACCAATACTATGGCTCAAGCCTTGTACTATAGAAACAGTAGCGATCACGGATGCTACGCCGATGATGATACCCAGCGTAGTTAATATGCTGCGAAAGCCATGAGCTCTAATAGAAATAAGCGCAGAGCGTAAACATTCAATAAATGTAAACACAATTTAGTCCTGAGTTAATGAGCTTTTTCGTTGAGATAATCATCTGCCAATTTGCCATCTTGCATGCGTACCACTCTGTGGCAGTGGCGCGCAATTTCTGGCTCGTGAGTTACCATGACAATCGTATTGCCTTCCCTGTGTAATTCGTCAAACAGCTTCATAATCTCAGTAGTGGTCGTGGAGTCCAAATTTCCGGTGGGTTCATCCGCTAATAAAATGGAAGGGTTGGTGACCAGCGCGCGCGCAATGGCTACACGCTGGCGCTGCCCGCCGGACAACTGATTAGGCAGGTGGTGCATACGGTCGCCAAGTCCAACGCGCTTTAATACGGCGCTTGCGGCTTGCTCTCGAGCTTTTAAAGGGATACCGCGATAAATCAGCGGTTGCATAACATTGCCCAGTGCAGATAAACGCGGCAGCAAATTGAAACTTTGAAAAATAAAGCCTACTTCGCGATTGCGAATTTCTGCGAGTTCGTCTTGATTGAGTTGGCTTACATCGCGGTTATTTAACAAATATGAACCGCTACTGGGTTTATCCAGTGCGCCTAAAATATTCATCATGGTGGATTTTCCTGAACCCGATGAGCCGGTGAAAGCAACATATTCATTCACTGCAATGCTTAAACTAACACCGTCCAAAGCTCTTACGGTTTCTTGCCCCATTACATAGTGTTTTACAATATCGTTTAGCACAATGAGTGACATAATTATTTACCGTCACTATTATTTTTGTCTGTAGGTTTTTGTGCGTTCTCTTTTTTACTATCTGCTTTTTTAGTGTCGTTTTTCTTGTCTTCGGGAGTAATCGTTTCACCGTCTTTTAAATAACGCAAAATACGATCTGGGCCGAGGATAATGTTATCGCCCACTTTTACTTCGTCTTTATTGATGCTGGTGATTTCCTGATATTCATCATCAGATAAGCCCAAGGTAACCGCTACACGGCGCGCCTTATTATTGTTGGCTACAAAAATGTAGTTGTTGGTTGCTTTTACTGCACTTTCTGTATCTGCTTTTTTATCATCAGATTTTTTTGCATCATCATGCTGCGCAACTATAGCTTGAATGGGTACCGCAAGTTTGCTGGTTTCGCCGCTGGTAAAAATTTCTGCACGAGCAGACATCCCCGGCCACAACTTAATTATTTTAGTGTCTTCAAAACGAATTTTGACCGCGAAGCTTAAACCGCTGCGGCCAGTGGCGACTTTTGCGGTTTCAGCAATAAATGCGACTGTGCCCTTAATAGGTTGGTCTGAGTGTGCAATAGCAACTACTTCTGCGTGTTGGCCAATAGCTACGTTGGTGATATCGGCTTCATCTACATTCACTTCAGCATGCAAGCTCGCAGGGTTTGCAATAGTCATCAGACTTGATGCCGCAAAATTCATAGTCCCGGCGATAGCGGTTTCACCGACCTTGATGGTGAGTGATGTGACTACACCATCAATGGGTGAATAAGCGCGGGTTTTCGCAAGGTTATTTTTGGCTTGCGCTAATTGCGCTTCGGCTTGAATCAATTGTTCTCGCCCGGACTTTACTTGGAAATCTGCGCTGGCCAGTTCGAGAGTGATGGCATCGAAGGTTTGCGGGTCGATTAATTTTTTATCGAACAAGATTTTTTTACGTTGCCATTGAGTTAGCAAATTTTGATGATTGGATGCTAGACGGTCAATAGCAATTTTTTGCATGCGCACTGCGGCTTGGCTTTGTTCGGTGGCAGAAATATAGGCTTCATCGTCTATTTGTAGTAATAATTGGCCTTTGCTGACTTTGTCGCCTTCTTTTACAAAAATACTTTTTACTTTGCCGATGACTTCAGTGCTGAGTTGTACTTTTTCCTCGTGGTTTAAATTACCTGAGGCAATAATGGAGGCTTTAATGGCGTGATTAGCCAGAGCTTCAACTTCAACTTTTTTAACACTGTCGCCGCTAGTGAATTTTTTAATCACCGGAACACCAATAATTAGACACAGTATTGCGGCGATAATAATGGGTTTTTTCATAGAGCCAGACCATAAGGTAAATGGAAAATACGAGTACAAAAAAGCCGGTGCAAAACACCGGCAAAGTCAGGGTGTGCTAATTAGGCTTGCACATTGAGGCTTAGCAATAATTACTTCAGTGCTACGGCAATCCAGATGCCGTAAATAATAAAAGTTGGCGCTAAAACAATTGCGGCTGATTTCGCGAGGGATTTTCCAGTCCATTGATTAAAGCCAAATACCATTAAGCCGATGCTCCAAAGCATCATAGGGTCCCAGGCGCTCAAGGGACCGAATAAAGGATCGCTGGGTACCATGTGCAAAAATACATTATTAAAACTAATTGGATTTAGGGATTCGATTGTGATTTGCCCGTTGCTTGCCAACATAATATTGATGAGAGATGCAAGTGAGGTAAATATAGAGGGAATAGAGCACCAACAAACAAATGAAAACCACGACTTAAAACCTAGGTTGTCGCTATCCAAAAGTTTGTTCACCAGCATCAAGTAGGCGGCCAGAATAGCGTAGAAAACCGACATGCCAATCACCAAGCCTGCAATTGAGCTGCCGCCCATCACAGTGGAAGACATGCTGCTCATCGCCTTGTGAATAGCTTCGCGTTCGGCGTCACTTTTGCCGACGGTTTGTGAATTGACCATCTGCTCAATCATCCATGCGAAATCCACGGTCGCATAAAAATAAAACATGGAACAAATGGCTGCCACCAGAATCAACCCAAACGGAAAAAGCACGCTGGTTTTTTCTTTTATCGCCGGGAATGCCAGTTTAGGGGCGGTAATGATATTGATGAGATTGTTGGTGTTAGATGCTGATTGCGTCACAAGATATTCCTTCTTAACAAGTTATGTTTTTATTAAATGAATTTATGGCGTCTTAGCTTTAAGTTCATGTGTATTATTACACTAATACACAATTTCTAGAATTGCAAATGGTTTATAACTTAGGGCAACCAAGCTTAACCTTATACCTAGACTAATGAATCTAGTATAGGTAACTAGCTGCTTTGTGATTCTGAAAACATGATAAGAGGGGATAGGCGGTGGTAAGAGGGTGTAAAAGCGGTTGAATGGTTGCGCCGCTACCCAGTGTGGGTTAGCGGCAAAGGGGTTATTGGGCTATGCGCCCAGCTTATAGTTTTCCAATGGAATCACTGTGCCATCAAAACAAAAACGACCACCGTGAAAGTGGCTTTCAAATTGTTTGGGAGACATAGGCTTGGCATACAAGAACCCTTGCGCTTGATCGCAACCGCATTGGCGCAACCAATCTGCTTGATTCTGCGTTTCCACCCCTTCGGCAACCACGCGCAGTTGCATGCTGTGCGCCAAACCAATAATGGTTTTGGTGATCGCGGCATCGTTCATGTCATCATGAATATCATTCACAAAGCTGCGATCGATTTTTAATTTTTGAATCGGAAAGCGTTGTAAATAGGCAAGCGATGAATAGCCGGTACCGAAATCATCAATCGCTAAATACATGCCCATTTGATTGAGTTGATTTAATTGATTAATAGTTTCGCCCGCATGTTCCATTGCGCAACTTTCAGTGATTTCCAATTCCAAATATTCGGCAGCTAATTGTGTTTCGCGCAGAATGGCTTCTACTTTGCCGGGGAAGTTCTTTTGACGGAATTGACGCGGTGATAAATTCACAGCAACTTTACCGACTTTTTTTCCTGCATCTAGCCACAGTTTTTGTTGGCGACAGGCTTCACGTAAGACCCATTCACCAATAGGCACAATCAACCCTGTCTCTTCTGCTAGCGGAATAAAATGAGCGGGGGACACTAAGCCGCGATCAGGGTGTTTCCAGCGCACCAAGGCTTCAACGCCCATTAAGTGGCCGGTCTTTAAATCTATTTGAGGCTGGTAGTGCAGAGTGAACTGATTGAGTTCGAGCGCTCGGCGCAAATCATTCTCTAACAATAAATAATTTACGGCCGTAGCATTCATGCCCTTGGTATAAAACTGACAATTGTTTTTACCTGCCTCTTTTGCTTTGTACATTGCAATATCGGCGTGTTTAAGAAGTTCGTCAGTGACGTCGCCATCATTGGGGAAAATACTGACGCCGATACTTACGGTGGAGGTGATTTCGTGGCCGCTGATTTCAATAGGGCGTGCAAGGGTCACTAATAGTTTATTGGCAACAAACATTACATCCTCAAGGTCGTGAACACCCTCAAGCACCACCACAAATTCATCGCCGCCCAAGCGCGCCACTGTGTCCATGTCGCGCACGCCTTCGTTCAGGCGTGTGGCAATTGCTTTTAACATTAAGTCACCGGCGTCATGGCCGAGACTATCGTTGATATTTTTAAAGCGATCTATATCCAGCAACATGAGAGCGACTTTGGAATTGGCGCGACGTGCGCGGGCAAGACCATGATAGATGCGATCATAAAACAAGGAGCGGTTAGGCAAACCCGTGAGCGAATCGTGAAATGCCATGTAATTTAGGCGAGATTGTTGCTCGCGTAGCGCATTTTCGGCCAACTTACGTTCGGATATATCAGTACCGATTGTACACACGCCAAACACGCGATTATCTTTAGAGCGCAGCGGAAACTTCACCATCAAATAGGTGTGCATGCTGCCGTCTTTGTGCATTAAATCTAATTCGACTTCGAAGGTTTGCTGCTTGGTTTTAGTTGCCGCGTCTATATCGCAAATGGATTGAGCAACATCCTTGGGGTACACGTCGAATACGTTTTTGCCGACAAAGCCTGTTTCATCGATATTCGCCATAAGCTTGAAGTGATCGCTGGCGAGCACGACATTGCCGTCTAAGTCTTTTACTGAAATTAATGCTGGCGAGTAACGCAGAATAGCATTGAGATAGGTTTCGCTGGCCCAAAGTGCTTGTTCTGCCAAGCGGAAACGCTCGGACTGTTCTTCGTAGTGCCACATATCAATCACTTGGCGCACTAACAGAGAACTAAATGTCCATACCGAGTCCAATTCATTAACGCTTTGAATAAGCTGCGCTAAACCTTGTTCTGCCTCCATATAGAAAACGGCAATGGTTTTGTCATTTTCTAAAATAGGGTGAAGGTAGCAGGCTTTACAGCCTTTTTGGGTAAACATGGCGCCCAGCAATTGGATTTGAACGCTATCCAAGGACTGCGGTTTACCGCTATCAAAGACTTGATGTATGTGTTGATGGGGTAAGTAATTCAGGCGATTGAGTGAAGTGGTGATTCCATTTACCAACAACTCGGAATCTTGCTGCGAGGCAATGGCTTCGACGTAAAGATGACTATCGCGTTCTACCACCAATACTGCGCGGCTAATAACGGCCTTTGCGACGACGAGTTTCACCAGCCGCTCAGCGATTTCTTTGTGATTTAAATTGGTAAAAAGTTGCTGGAATTTCTTAATCAATTCCACGGCATTGTTTTTATTCTGCATAGCTGCCCACTAGGGGTGATTGTTGAGTCATGGGTTAATCCGCAAGCTCTTATCACTTAATACGTAAATAGTGATAGCCGCGCGCATCTAACATTCTCTAGGCGGAATGCTGTGCTACTCAAGACTTGTTCAGCACGTGAGAACATTCTTGGCGGCCTAGCTACCTTGCAAATAGTTTCAAGGCAAATAATCCTAGGGCCTTACTCCAATCTTTCCTGTTGTAGAGACTTAGTCTACAGTTCTATATAGCTTTTCCTCATCATAAACAAAAATGATAAGTATGTCTGTAATAAAAGAAAAAGATGGGGTATTCAGTTACCTTGAGAAACACGGCTCTAAAAAACGTATAAAAAACAATCTGATGCCAAGTTCTAAATCTTATCTATACTAAGGCTGTGTTATATAGAATTCATTATTTGCGGTTAAGAGATGTCCACCTGCTATTAATAACAAAACATAGGTTTGGAGGCGCCAAATGAGGCGTAAGGTGCCCTTTCTGGGCGAAGAAAACGTAACGCGAGCCAATGATGAAGAGGCTCAGGCCAAGAGGGCGCGCGGTCAAGTTATTGATGATGTGCTCAGTACTCACAAGCAACCCAGTACGTGGGATGATCACGTTGCCGAGAGTTATTTCGATCCCTTTGGTGCTCCTCCCAAGGTTGCGCGTCCGCATGCTTATACTCCCTCTCCTGTTCCCAAGCCTGCGCGATCCAAGTTAGTGCCTGTTACACCAGGCCCAGTACAGAAAAAAGCGATTATTGAAGGCAGTTATTCAAGTGCTAATATGGCGACCATAGATTGGTTGCCAATTAACAGTGGTCACGGCTTGCGAATTAATATTTGCGGTAATTTGGATCAAAATCTACGCACTGAGTGGCGTCGCCTGTTAGAAGAAACTGAGGCCAATGGCATAGGTCAATTTGAATTTAATTTAACCGAGGCTCCTAATTTAACGCTCACTGGCTTGGGTATGCTGCTGTTATTCAAAGAACAAAAGGGCTCTGAGCGCGGCGATATAAAGCTATGCCACTGCAATAAAGAAGTCTGGCAAATGCTTCAATGGACGGGGATGGATAAATATTTCACGATTCAAGGCAAGCCGAATATCTAACATAGCCTTAAATTTAAACAAAAACGCCCGAGTTTATGGCTCGGGCGTTTTTGTTTCTGTCGACTAAAAAATCAAACGTGTTTTAATACATCAATCATTCGTTGCATTTGTTCATCAGTACCAATCGTAATGCGCAAAAATTCGTTTACGCGTGGCGCGCTGAAGTAGCGAACCAGAATTTTGTGTTCACGCAATTTTTGCGCAAGTTCCGCTGCATTCTTGCCTGCGGGTTTGGCAAATACAAAATTAGCTTGTGAGGGCAATACACTAAAGCCTAATGCCTCTAGCTCTTTCACGGTCCATTCACGCGTAGCGATAATTTTAGCGCGACAGGTTTGGAAATAAACATCATCTTCAAAGGCGGCAATAGTCGCGGCTTCTGCCAAACGATCGAGTGGATAAGAGTTAAACGAATTTTTCACGCGGTCTAATGCCGTAATTAAATCTACATTACCCACCGCAAAACCTACGCGCATACCCGCGAGCGAGCGCGATTTGGATAGCGTTTGTACCACTAATAGATTGGTGTATTTATTGACCAAACTAATCGCTGTTTCGCCACCAAAGTCGATATAGGCTTCATCCACAATAACGACGGTTTCGGTATTTTTCTGCAACAACTTTTCAATATCCGCTAGTGGCTTACCGATCGCGGTGGGCGCATTGGGGTTAGGGAAAATAATTCCGCCATTGTGCTGGCTGTTGTAGTCGCCAAAATGAATAGTGAAATCGTCGCGCAGTGCAATGGTTTCAAAGTCAATACCAAATAATTTGCAGTACACCGGATAAAAGCTGTAGCTAATATCAGGGAATAATAAAGGTTTAGCTTGCTGAAAAAATGCCATAAAGGCTAAGCCTAAAACTTCATCGCTGCCATTGCCCACAAAGACCTGCTCGGGCTGAATGCCATGGTAGGTCGCGATAGTGTTTTTCAGCTTTTTGGAATTTGGGTCTGGGTAAAGGCGCAAACGGTCGATGGCGTCATGGGTCATCAACTTGATTACTTCAGGCGAGGGCGGGTAGGGGCTCTCGTTGGTATTCAACTTGATTAAACCATCTATTTGCGGCTGCTCACCGGGCACATAAGGCTCCAGTTCACGCACCACCTGACTCCAAAACTTCGACATGATTACCCCTCTGAGCGTATAAAAATATAAGTATACCGATTTACGAAAGCCTTGGCGAAAAGGTTCAGTTGCCCGTGGCACTTCTGTGCCGGTCCTAAGCTGTCACAATTGCTTAATATACTGATTTTATAGTGGGTAAGCTGAGTGATAAAGAGAAAAGGGTTGGCTAGATGATTTACAGTAATAACAAAAAGTTGATTATCTTGGATGCCGACGGCACTACCATTGATGCCTATAACGCGATTGAAAAAACCTTTTCGCAACATGGTATGAACCTGGGTGACGAAGAGAGTTTTCAAAAGCGCCATCATATTTTTAAGTACTTGGGGGGTATTAAACAATTTCCCGCCAATATCCGCAAAAATATGAGCAAGCAAAACCGCAAGCAGATAGTAGAGACTTTAACTGAGGTGTACCGCAATGATGCAATTTTGTACCCCGGCATTGCCGAATTTATTCACAAGCTGATTGCCGCGCCCGATGTGGTAGTTGGCTTAGTTACCCGCAACATTACTAATGAGCCGCTGGAAACGCTGCGCCAGCTTTTTGCCCGTCACGATATTAGCATTAAAGATTTGGATTTCTTTGTTCACGTTCCGCTGGAAGAAAAAAAGACGCAGCATTTTCGTGCGGTGAGGGAGCAGTTTGGGATTAACCCCGCTAAGGCGAGTGTGTGTGGCGATGAAAATAAAGATTATGTGGCCGCAATTGCCACGGGTATGCATCCTTTTATGGCGGCCTATGGGTTTGAAAGCTTTTTGCGCTTAACCCATAAGTTTGAAATACCTGAAGAAATTATTTCCCGCTCGCCGCAGGAGTTGTGCGCGCGGGTGTTGCATGGTTTGGAAATCAATTCTTAACGTACAAACTCAGTCGGTTTTTCTATTTCGTAAAGTGCATCGGCAATATCCGCTACTTTGGCTTCAATAATCGATTGCGCGTCACGCAAGCCACGATTATAAAAATAAGCCCCCACTTCTTGGGCAAAAAAATCTATTAAGAACTCGGCATCAAACTGGCCGAGTTCTTGGTCTAATTCCTTGCTAAAATACGCTTGTACTTTTCGAGTGATCAGTTCTTTTTCTGCTTTTGAGAATTCGATGTTTGCCATGGAAGAGTTTTCTTAAGTTGTTGTTTTTATGAATGGGTTATGATTTTTTGTGTTTAACCTTTAGCATTAAAATAATTACCGCACTGCACAACCCAAACAACACTACGCTCCCCAAGCCGATAAATAAGCGGCCTTTTAAAAATAGCCAAATTCCGCCCAGCACAAATAAGAGTGAAACCAAGAGAAAAAGCCAGAGCATTATGGTGTTATGACTTTTGGCGGAGTTCCTATAACTCTCTTTTAGAGTGAGCTTTTCGGTGCAGATGGGGCAATCTTTGGTGATTAGGTTTACATAAAGGTAAAAACCCAAGGTTAGCAAGGTTAACGCCAGCACTGCGGGCAACCATAATCGCAATATGCCGAGCAATACGGCTACGGGTAACAGGATTTGGTAATACCGGATAACAATTTTTCTGAGTTTTAATTTAGTGGCTTCATCTGGCAATACACGGCCTTTGCCTAACACGCCCCAAGGGTAAAATACATTATTGCCGTTGCTGTCCTGTTTAAACGAGGCATCGGCTAAGCCTTCAAAATATCCCATGATAACTCCTGGCTAAATTAATACTGTTCTCGGCATAATCTTCGCACTTAATTTCAGGATTAAATGCGAAGATTATCAAAAGCTATTTATTTTCACTGCCAATAAATTTGTAAATAGTCGCGCCTAATACAGCGCCTACTATGGGTGCTACCCAGAACAACCACAATTGCGCTAGTGCCCAGTCGCCCACAAAAACCGCAACGCCAGTGCTGCGCGCTGGGTTAACAGAGGTATTGGTAACCGGAATACTAATTAAATGAATTAAGGTTAAGCAAAGACCAATAGCGATAGGTGCAAAACCTGCGGGTGCGCGTTTGTCAGTTGCGCCCATGATCACAATTAAAAAGAAGGCCGTCATTACCACTTCACAGATTAATGCAGCATGCATGGAGTAGCCGCCGGGGGAGTGTTCGCCAAAACCGTTAGAGGCAAAACCTGCACTGACATCAAAGCCTGCTTTACCGCTCGCAATCGCCAGCAAAACGCCGCCCGCTAAAATACCGCCAAGCACTTGCGCTGCAATATAGGGCAATAATTCTTTTGCAGGAAAACGGTCACCAGCCCACAAACCAATAGAAACTGCGGGGTTTAAATGACAGCCAGAAATATGGCCAATTGCAAACGCCATCGTTAATACGGTTAAACCAAATGCGAGCGAAACACCAAGCAAGCCAATTCCCACTTCGGGAAACGCTGCCGCTAAAACCGCGCTTCCACAACCGCCAAGCACCAACCAAAAGGTTCCAAATGATTCTGCAACATACTTCTTCATAAAAAGCTCCTTTGCGTCTTTAAATCTAGCGTTAGTATTTATAAGTTTACGAGCATGTAGGCAAGGATGAATGTTTCCATCATTGAAAACGGTTTGAATATAAGGGGAATTGTGCGGATTGCCTAGAGGTCATTCAGTAATCGCATTGGTTAATGCGGAGTAGTTCTGCAATGACATTCCTTGTCGTGATTTGTGAGCGCTTTATTAGTGCGCTTTAAATTTAAAAACCCGATAAGTGAGCAAGCACGCTGCGCAACTTAATCCAATAATTAATGCCGCCCAAAAACCGGCGGCGCCCATGGGTGCGCTAAGCCAATCCTTAAAGGTCAGAACAAATCCGAGTGGTAAGCACACACACCAAAATGAAAACAACATAATAAACATGGGGATTTTGGTGTCTTTGTAGCCGCGCAATACATTGATCATGGTAACTTGGGTTACATCGGCAATTTGAAAAATGGCACCCAAGGCAAAAAGCTGAATGGCAATCGCCTGTACTTGGTTGTCGCTGGTGTAAAGAGCGGCAATAAATTCGCGGCCAAAAAAGAAAATCGGCGCGTTAATCGCGGCAATACCTAACCCTAGAAAAATCGCGCTACGCGCCAAAAGTCGCGCTTTAAAATGCTCACCGGCGCCCAGCAGATAACTTACGCGCAAGGTTAAGGCCATGCCCAAACTGAGGGGTATCATAAAAAATAGTGAGATAGCATTCAGAACAATTTGGTGGCCAGCAATCACCGTTGGCCCTAGTGGCGATAGAAAAAGGGCGATAGCGCAGAACATGCTGACTTCAACAAACATCGCCAAGCCAATGGGTAAGCCAAGCTGCAAAATATGTTTAATCTCCGCCCAATCGGGTTTTACCCAATCGCCAATTAAATGGAAGTCTTTGTAGTCTTTGCTGCGATTTAAATAGACCAAAAGTGCGATCACGGCAATCCAGTTGGATACTGCCGTCGCCCAGCCGCAACCCACACCACCCATGGCAGGGACGTGCCAATCGCCAATGGAAAACCCAAAAATAAACAGATAGTTAAAGGGGATATTGATGACCGTACTCACCAAGGAAAACGCCATGATAATTTGAGTATGCCCCATACCATCGGTTAGGCCGCGCAAGGAGTTAAGCAGGAGTACCGCAGGAATTCCCCACGCGAGGGCATCCAAATAACCTTGGGCGATGTCGGTGGTTTCGGCATCTAGCCCAAGGGCGACAAAGATAGGTCTTACGTGGGTGAGAATGACCGCCATAATCACTGAGCCGACTACAGCGATATAAAGACCCTGCCAAGTGACAGGCATGATGCGCGCGTGATTTTCTGCACCGCGATGGCCGGACACCAAAGGTTGCAATGCGCTTAAGACACCAATAAAAAACAGCAGCACCGGCCCCCAAATCCCTGTACCTATACCTACCGCCGCCAAATCACGCGCACTGGCATGGCCAGCCATCATGGTATCCACCACGCCGTTCGCCATTTGTGCGAGCTGAGCCACCATAATCGGCAGCCCAAGTATGGCCAGTGTTTTCCACTCGCTCAGCGTTTGCGAAACAAGACTGGGCGAGCTTTTAGAAGTCGTTTGGTGAGATGGCGCTTTAATAGGTGAGGTCACAACAATTACCGAGGTGTACAGCAGACAGTAGGGAGAAATCTAGTTCGGCAATATATAGCAATAGCGTGAAAAGGGAAGGTTAGGGTTTAAGGTTTTCTATTGATTGCAGTTTCAGGTGGCGCTGCCATAATCGCGCCTCACGTTTTTAAGGCGATTGGATATGGCAGAGTTGCAGGCCTATCAATATGTGTTGATAGCATTAGTGTTTGTGTGGAGCGGTTTTGTTCGCTCGGGTTTGGGTTTTGGTGGTGCAGTTATGTCGCTGCCATTTTTGCTATTGATTGATAATAGGCCATTGGTGTACTTGCCGATTATTGCGGTGCATTTGTTATTTTTCTCGTCGATTACGGTTTGGCAAAATCATCTAAAACATCGAGAGGGAAAACATCGCCAAGCGATTCTTGCGGGCGATGCGCAACTAGGTGACGGCAGTAGCGAAGGTGGTACGATTGATTGGGCTTATTTAAAAAAGTCCATGAAAGTAATGATTATTCCAAAACTGATTGGCGTAGCGGGCTTGCTCACAATTCCCGCGAGTGTGATGACGGGGATTATTTTTTCCATCGTATCGGTGTATTCCGTAACCTACATTTTTAATAAGCCGTTTAAAAGTACGAATCCGTGGTTGGATAAATTATTTTTAGTCTTGGGTGCTTATATCAGCGGCACTTCTTTGATTGGTGCGCCCTTAATTATTTCGGTGTTTGGCACTCACGTAGCCAAACACCAACTGCGCGATACGCTGTTCGTGCTTTGGTTTATTTTGGTCGTGATTAAAATGATCGCCTTTATGATTGCGGGCGTTGATTTGCAATTGGCGCAACACCTGTGGTTACTACCTTGTGCGACTGTTGGCCATTTAATTGGTTTGCGTTTTCACCAAAAAATTGTGGATGGCGACCCTAAAATATTTTATCGCGTACTCGGTGTGAGTTTATTGTGTGTGAGTTTGATGGGCGTGGTTTCGCTTTTTATAAA